>PMLF01000297.1 GCA_003158755.1 Elusimicrobiota bacterium
TTCGTTTCCAAGACGGACTGCGATCGTCTGGGCATCACCCTCCCCACGGGACAGAACGGCGCCATGATGAACTACAAGAGCGAGGTCTCGGCCCCGGAGATGTCGGCGGACGAAGCCGAAAAGGTTTTCGGGTCGTTGATGCCGGGTTCCCTCCAGAGCTACGTGTTCACTCCCGTGAGCTTCTACCCCGAGGGACGGAAGACCGACACGCCCGGGGGCTTGCCGTCGGGCGAGGTGGCCAAGGAGGGCGAGGCGGCCGCCCCCGTTTCCTCCAACGGCGATCCCAGCCTGACCTTGTATAACCCCGTGGTGGCTTATACCGGGGTGGACGCCTCCGGCGAAATTAAGTCGGTTCTCTACGCCGCCAAGCTCGAGCGCGTTGAAGGCGAGCCCGGAAAATTCCAAGCGGTCATCACCGGCCTCCTTCGGACCCAGCAGGGTGACCGGATCACGGTTTATGTGGCGGACGGCACGCAGTTCACCCCGGGCAAAGCGCTCTTGGGACTTTTGGGAGTGCAGGGCGTGCAGCAATTTTACAACCAGTTCGGCGAAGCCCTCTGCCGCGATTTGAACGGTCTGGCGGACCGGGGCGCCCTCACGATCGAAGGCGACCGGATCGTCGGCACGACGTCGTTCGGGAAACTTTCCGAGTCCGACCGGGGCATCTTACGGCTGTTCCTCCCGACCATCAACGGCGAGGTGGCGAGCGCCACGAAGATCCGTCTGGTGTTCATGGGCGGCCAGATGTACTTCGATTTGGATTTCAGCGGGAAGTCCAGGGGCGAGATGCTGGACGCGCTCGCGAACCTCTATGTGAAAGATCCCGCGGCTTATCAAGCGGCCGTAAGAATGTTGGGCATGCAGATCAATGCCGACTATGCCGGGAATCTGGAGGGCCACGCGTTCTTCACCAGGGAAGGCGCGGGCACGTTCACCTTCAAGGTGCAAGACGTCTCCGCCCTCATGCCGGAGGCCCAAAAAGCCTTGGCCGCGGCGCGCGGCATCAAATTGCCGGGCAACTTGATCGGACCCGATGGATCGGCGGTCATGCTGGACGTCGATCTGAAAGGCAATCCCGTGGACGTTCGCATGGTAATGTCCAAGGACAGGGACGGCAAGCTGAAACCCGCGGTGTTTTTGGACCTAAAGGTGACGGACGCGGGTTCTTTCGCCGCCTACCTTAATGACGTTCCGCCCGACCAGCAGGCGGCTTTCCTCAGCGCCCTGGCGGCGTCCGGACTCACCATGAGAGACGACGGAACGCTGGTGGGCCGGGACGGAGAGCCGGCCTCGCCCGACCAGTTGAACGTTTCCCTAACCTTCGGCGATCCGGACGTGGCCGGCAATCCTCCCGTGGCCGTGGCATTCGCGTCGGTGACCACCACCGTGAACGATTTGAATCCCAACCGCGACGTTTTCCAGGGCAGTTTCATCGATGAGTTCAAGCAGGCCATCCATGACAACAACGCCAAAGTGACGCTGTCCTTCAAACAAGACGGCCGACTGGCGGAGACCCTTCTATCCTTGGGACCCGACGTGAAAACGACGTTGGAAGCCCTGAAAAACGCTCCGGAGTTGAAAGTTTCCTTGGCTTTGCGGAAGACGGCGGCCGCCCTGGAAGCGATTCAACTGGGGACGGGAGTAACGGCCTCCGTGAACATCCGGTCCGTCGCTTCCGAGGGCGGGAGCGAGACCCAGGTTTTCCAAGTGGTCGCCGGTTCCGTGAGCGGGGAAATCAAAGACCAGTTGGACGCCTCCGGCATGACCAATGCGGGGGGACATTACGCTTTCGAGGTGTCCTTCTCTCCCGTGACGGGCCAATTCACCTGCCGGTACACCGAAGCCTCCACCCACGTCGGAGAGGACTTCCGGTTGGACAACTTCAAAGTCAGCCAGGGCGGTTTCCATTTCACGTTGAACGGGGTCGATTACCGCGTGTACCGAGTCCAGGAGCGTCAAACCCCGGACGGCGCGAATTACAACGTGGTGGAAGGGTTCGACCTCAATTTGAAGGTGCTTTTTGACAACCATCAATTGGAAGGAACCGGACCTGACGGTAAGTCCATTACCAAGGATAGTTTCGATCCCGTCACCGGCGGCCTCAAAATGTCCAGCAAGTCGTTCGGGCCGAGCATGAAGGGATACGAAGATTTCCCCATGGAGTTGGTATCCATGAACGCCATCCGGATGGGTTCGGACGGGAGGTTCCAGCGGGCGGTGGGTTTTGAGGCCGTGGCGTTGGGCGACGTGAACAGCCAATGGAACCAACAAATGGGCACGGTGGGGGCCCAAACCATCAAGGCCGGCGCCGTCTTGATGTTCATGGAAGACAAGATGTCCCTTTGGAACGGGACCCGGGAGACGACGTACTGGCGCGCAACGGGGGAGGTCAACGTGGATCCGGATGAAGTCACCACCCAAGTGGAGGGCCTTCGGAACGGCGAAGTGGTGAAGAACATTCTGACCGACCGCGCCAACACGCACTCCTGGACCACGGCCGACGGCCGGACGATCACCATCGGCGCGTACATGACGGTGGATCTGCTGACCATGAAGGTGCTCGACGTGGACGCGGATCACTACAAGGCCGGCGGACCCGCGCCCACCATCACCGTCCGCTACGCCGACGGCACGGTGCAGACGCTGTCGTATTCCTTGGAGAAGAACGACAAGGGCGAGTATCCCCTCGCCCCCGGCGGCAACATCTTCGTGACCAAAGACGCGGGGCACGAATGGGTGGGCAACGACGGCCAACGGATACCCATGGCGCCCAACACTCGGTACGACGGCAACACCCTGAAGCCCCTGGCCTTTATGTTTGAAGGGGAATGGGTCCCGGCGGTGGTGAAGGGCGACCGGCCTCAATCCGAAGTGTTCTTCGAAGCCGACGGGACCGTGGATCAGTTCATGCTGGTGAATACCGGGGCCGACGTTCTCCAAGTGTACGTATCCGTCAACGGGAGCGGGTGGACCGAACTGGCCGACAATCAAACCTATCTTCGGACCACAACCGAAGGCTATCTCATCCACGTCGAAGACGGGGAATTGAAGGAGGACCTGAAATCCGTCGCGATCCTCAACGACGACAAGACCTTGGACTGGGAACCCGTGGACTGCCCGGCGGCCCATCCTTTACCCGGGGTCACGCTGGTGTTGGTGAACGGCACGATTTATCGACGGACCGACGCGGGCTGGGTGGTCGCTGACCCGAGCCAGGAGATCCAGTTGAACCCCAACACCAACAAGATTGAATACTTGATGCATTACCTCCGGGAGGGTGTGAACTGGGAAATCGTCTTTGACTCGAGCCTGCGGCCGATCACTTTAGCTTCCACTCTGCGCGGCGTGAACGGCATCGCGCGGCTGGGCGACTTTGAAATCGCCCTCAAGCCCGGCGAGAGCCAAGTAAACGTGTTCATTGACTGCCTGAACGGCAAATCCCTTTTCCGCAACGCCGACCAAATTTCCATCGGCGTGGGCGCGCTCAAGAAGATGCTGGCCGGCAACGGGGTGGATATCCGCCTGGACGAGGCGGAAACCCTGGGCTTCGTGAAGGGCGGAAATTTCGTCATGAACGTGAACGACGCCGGGGAAATCTTCCTCAAAGCGTCTCAATCGAGGCTGCTGCCGGTGCTGTTCATGGATGCCAAAACCGGCGCGGCGCAGAAAGGGGACCTGTATACCACGTATGTTTCTCCTCCGGATGCGAACGGCAAAACCGAAACCCTTTCGGCCAATTTCTTCATCTCTCCCACGGGTTTCAGCTTCAACGGGATGGTGAGGGTCGACCGGGAACTGGGCGGGGTGGCGGTGCCCGTCGGCGCCGGTGAAGGGGGAGAATCCGGCAAGAACCTGACCGTGGCGGAGATGTATACAGCCGGTTCCGGCGCCTTGCGCGCCTCCGGCGTCATCGAATATCGAGGCGGCCAGTTCCTCTTCCAGGGCGGCAAAATCATCCTGGGACAGGGCGTGAAGTGGAGCGGGTATGAGAACCTCGGCCAAGGCAAGGTACTGCTGGACTTCACGGATGCCGGCGGCCTGAAGGTGTCCTTCGACAACAACCAAGGCTGGCTGCGCAAGATCACCTCGGACTTCCAAATCACGGATTACTGGGCGGTGAACCAGACCGGCCAGCCCGCCGGCACGTTCGGCGCCAGGGAAGCGCGCCAGTTCCGGACGTCCGTCGACCAAAAATGGCTTGAACCCGCGGCGCTTGAGGCCCGGGGGATTCCGGCCACGGGAACTATTTTGCTGGGATACGACGGGATCGTTTCCGACGTGAAGACGTTGGATTCCAAGGCGACCGAACTGCTCGTCACCGTGCGGATCGGAGCAACGCAAAGCTATGAGCAACACGCCCTGGTCATCACGGACAAAGGGCTGCAGTCCGACGTCAAGGTGCGCGAATTCGGGGTTGCCGCCGCGGTGCAGAACCTGGCGGATTCGCTTTTGTCCAGCGGCCATTTGAAGGACGCGGAATGGCTGATCCGGACGTTCGCCAAAACCTTCTCCACGGAATCCGGGTCCTATAACAACGGAAAGACGGAATGGACTTTCTCCGTTTCGGACGAAGGCTTGGCGGAGTTCCGCGTCAGCGGCATCGTGGTCGGCGGCGTGATGACGGCCGTGGACAAGGACGGCACGAAAACGTTGGGGCTCACCCAGGCGGGCCGGAAGGAATACGCCGTCACCATGGAAGGCGGACTCTTCATGTTGGGCAAAGACGGCTGGGAATTTGTCGCGGACCTCACGGCCATGATCCCGACGGGAAAGAAAGGCCAGAAGCCGGAGACTTTTGCCGTGACCGTGGAAGGCGTCGATTATCTGCTCAGCAACCGAAACAACGCCCTCACCGAGGAGCGCGTAGAATTCCGGGCCACGACGGGCGGCCAGACGTTTGAGTATGACCGGGACAAGAACGGACGGATGGTTCTGAAGAGCGGCGAAGCCGCCGCCCTGGTCAAAGAGATCCAAAACCTCCACCAAGGCCAAACCGCCTGGCTGATGGTGGGCAGCCAACTCGTGCAGGCGGTATGCAAGGCGGACAACCCGGACGTCCGCGTGTTGAAAGGCGGCCTGGAAGCGGTGTCCGGGCTCCAGATGGAACTGGGCCCCATTTCCCTGACCGGGTTCCGCCTCTCCAAATACGGAGAACTCTCCCATTTGAACGGCGCCTTTACCCTCGACGACAACACGACCATCATCGCTTTCCATTCCGACGCCAAAGGCCGGCTCGTCTTCCCCCCCAACAGCCAGTTCACCGTTTTCGGCGTGACGTATGAAACGAACAAAGACGGCTTAATCAAATCAATTTCCAATCAGCGGACCGTGTTGGCCTCCGAGCCCGCCCGTGAAAAGATGGACGCGGCGTTGGACCTGCGTCCCCGGTCCAGGGTGAGCGTGGCGGTGGGGGATTCCGTGATGCTCCTCACCAACAGCGGGTTCCAGACTTTCCAGAACGGCGGTTCCCGGGAGGCTTCCCTTTCCCTGGAGCGGGGGGAACTGATCTCGAAGGACAGCCGTATCCTCGTCGACGGCCAGGTCTACGTGAGCGATAAGGATGGACACCTGGTTTCCGAGGCGGCCCAAGACCGTTACAGCGTCAAGGGCATCGACACCGACAAGGACGGCGCGGCGGACACCTGGACCCGTCAAAAGGTTTCGAGCGCCGCGCGGTTGAACTTGTTCTCCGCCCGCGGGGTCGCCTTCGACACCACCCAGAGCAACATCATCGAGGAGAAAGACGGCAAGGGCCCGTGGCGCCGGGTCGCCCGGATCGACGGCAAGGGGGACGATCTCACCATCACCGTCTTCGCCGGCCGCACGTTCTCGTCCGCGGGCAAGGACAACACCGTCCTCACTTACAAGGCGGAAGAGGGAGTGGACACGGTTTTCAATTCGAAGGGCGCCGTGAAGGAAGGGGACGGCCAACTGGGCGTGGATTATTTCGATGACGCCGGAAAGCACATGGCCAGCCGGGCGTTTTCCAAGGAAGGAGCTTCCATCCGCGTGTACGCCACCGAGGACCATCCCTTCGAAAGCGAGGATGGGACCCAATATTTTAAGAAGGAAGGAGAAAAGTATTTAGACCTGAAGTATAAGGTCGACGAGCATGGGCAGATGGCGCTCGCGCCGTACTCCTATGAGCAAGAAGTTGATGTGGATGATGAGGGTTTAACTCAAAAGAAGATAACCATCTTCTCCGCTACGGGCATTACGGGGGGCGGCGTCGTCCGGCAGTTCTTTGACGAGGGCGAGGCTTTCACGGAAACCCTTTACGCGGGCGGCGCCAGGGACGGGTCTTCGGTGCACCTCACCGGCGACAAAGGGTCCACCTGGGTCGACCCGAACGGGACCGTCTACACCAAGAACTCGGACGGAGAAGCGGTCCTGTCCTTCGACAGCGAGGGTCACGAAACCGACAAGGGTTCTTTCGTCATGGCGAGTCAGTTCCAAGTCAAAGGCGACGGGCCCGACGGCAAAAAGACGGTCGGCATGGACGTGGCGACCGTTGAGAACGATAAGAAGGTCCAAAGAGCGCTGACGCTGTATGAGAACTCCCCCGAAGATGGTTTCGTCAACGCCAATTCCACTTCCACCAAACAATTCGCCGTCAAAGCCAAGGCGGGGACTTACATCTTTGACGTGAAGGACGGAATAGAGACCTTGGCTGTTGCGGATGGT
>PMLF01000064.1 GCA_003158755.1 Elusimicrobiota bacterium
CCCTGGGACTGGCCAAGACGCGGTCGCTTTCAATCAAGAACCCCAACGAGCATGCGAGCCTCGGCCGGACGGTCGACGGCCACGATATTTATGCCACAACCAATTACGACCCGCCTTCGGGTTATCCGGACGTGGATTACGACGGTATCCTGGTGACCTACGACCTGAACGATTCGTCGCCTCTCATCCTTCCCAAGGTCATCATCGGTGAGAAGACCGGCTATGGGTATCCGCAGGACGGCCACATCTCGGCCATCGCCTATAAGAATCCGGGCTGGGTCACCGTGTCCGTTATAGATGCGGCTGCTCCGCCGGACGGGGCCGATCTTCTCGACGAGGAGCTGGTCGTGGCCAACGCCGATACCGGAGACGTTTGCCGGGTCACCCACCATCGCTCTTGGGGGAAAGCCAGTCCCCAGGGGTACTGGGCCGAACCCCACGGCGTCCCGAGCCCGTCGGGTACCCGAATCCTCTTCGGCAGCGACTGGGGCGGGGGCGCCACCGTCGACGCCTATGTGGTGGAACTCCCCAGCTACCACGGAGGCCTCGGGGACACGGTTCCCCCGGCCCGGCCGAAGGGGTTGAGGTTTAACTGAGGAAGCTCGTGGGGCAACGAAGGAGACAGCGATGAAAACGGGAAACTTGACTAGATTTATCCTCTTCATTCTGGCGGGCACGGAAGTCCGGGCCGCCGCGCCGACAACGCCGGTCCCTCCGGCGGAATACGTCATGCCCGGCCGCACCTACAATCCCAGCGAACCGCTCACGCCGCCGTTGGGAGGGGCGAACAAAATCTACGTCTCCATCACCGGAAGCAATTCCAATCCGGGGACGGCGGCGCAACCCTATAAAACAATCCAATACGCCTTGGACCACATTTCTTCGGGTTACACCGTCGTCGTCTCTCCCGGTTTCTACCGGGAACGGCTGTCGTTGTCCAATAAGGACAACGTCACCGTCACGTCGGACGGGACCGGAGAGGTCATCATCGACGCCTCCGACGCGGTGACGGGATGGACAACCTATGACGCCGCCAACAATATCTACCAGGCGAACCCCGGGTTCGCCGTCGGCAACGTGGTGGTAAACAACCTGCCTTTGTATAGGGAGACGGCCCTGAGCGGACTGACGGGCGTTCCCTCGGTCAGCGGGGTTCCGGTCGACCAGAGATATTTCTACGATTCGGGGAGCGGGGTTTTGTACGTGCGTTATGCGACGCCGCCCTCCGACTGGGACATAGGGGTTCTCAAGGACGGCAGAGGGAATGGAGGGTTTTCCTTGTATGCATGCAACAACCTCACTCTCTATGGGTTGACCTTTCGATTCGCTCAAGACGGAGGCGTCGGCGGCGAGGGCCTCATGAACTTCCGCGTGGAGCGTTGCGCGATCGTCTTCAACGGGCATACGGGATTGACGGTGATGTCGATCGGCGACGGAGCCCGCTTCATCAAGGATTACGTTTATTTCAACATGATGTTGAATTGGCCGCGCGGTCGTTGGCCGTACGGCGGCTGGGGCACGGGCATCGGCCTCCAGGGGGTGGCCAACGGCCTGGTTGATGGGTGCATTTCCCAGAAAAACGGCGGCGAGGGCATCCTCACCTACGACAACTGNNCCGAGCGTCGATAATTGGAGCGTGAATTTCTATTACGACAACATGCCCAACGGGACGATCGAAGGGAACCTGTCCGTCGGGCACACGCCCTCCGGTGTCGACAATTACAACAGCGGGGCCCCGGCGGATTGGGTCGATAAATCTTTCCGATCGCAGCGCCCCGTCGGCATCATGGTGGCCAATGAACCTTACAACCCTTACACGCTGAATAACTGCAAGTTGAACAACATCATGATCCGAAACAACGTCATCATCAATACCGCGGCGGGGTTCGGCTTCAACGCGGAAGGGAACGGGGTGTGCAACCCCTACCCGCAAAGCGGCAATCCCGGCGCCACCGCGTCGGGGATAAAAAACATCACCTACGTCAACAACACGATCGTCGTTCCCGCCGTGCAGGAATCGCATGAATACGGGCTCGTGGGGATCGACATGCCCTACAACAACGGGAACAACACCGGTTCCTATTTCCAGAACAACGTCCTCATCGGGGGAATCTCGTCCGCCATCGGGATGCGATCGGTCGCGGCGGGCGGTTTCAGCATGTCGAACCCGTTCCTCGGACTCACGGTCGACCACAACTTGGTTTACATGCCTTCCTCCGGCGCCCCCTTTGATTGGGGAGACAACTGGGGAACGGGCTATTCCTTCGCGAACTGGCATAACACCGTCGCCAACCCGGCGGGTCAAGGCTTGGGCGACCTCAACAGCAACCCTCAATTGACGAACGCGGCCACCGACGTCGCCGTGGACAAGAAGCCCTTGGCGGGTTCCCCGGCGATTGACCACGGAACGGCCATCCCCGCCTTCGTCNNGCCTTTGAACAGGCGGGCGGCCCCCCGGACACCATGCCCCCGGCCCGACCGAAGGGGTTGAGGTTGCGTTGATGATTCGCGAGGACGATGGATTTATGAAGGAGGCCGCCATGAATGCCGGAAACTTGGCAAGACAAGTCCTCTTTGCTTTGGCGGTCCAGGCCGCATTCATGGTGGGCACGGAAGTATGGGCCGTCCCCCCGTCCTCGCCGAACCCTCCGGCGGCGTACGTTATTCCCGGACGGACCTATAATCCCGCGGATACCCTCACAACGCCGGTGGGGGGCGGCACGCAGTATTACGTCTCCACCACCGGCAGCGACTCCAACCCCGGGACGGCGGCCTTGCCCTTCCGCACGATCCAGCACGGTTTCGACGCCCTGAGCAATGGCGGCGACACATTATTCATCCACGGAGGGGTCTATCACGAGAATGTTGCGAGGCTGAACAAAGATGCCCCCGTCGGGAATCCCATCATCGTCGGACCCATCGGCGACGGCGAGGTGATCCTTGACGGATCAATTCAAGTCACGAGCTGGACGAATGTGAGCGGAGACGTTTACAAGTCACACACGGGCTCCGACGTCGTCGCCGTCGTCGTGGACAACCAAGCTTTGTACAAAGAGTTGAGCGTCGCCGCTCTTGAGGCCGCCCCCACGGTCGCGGGCGTACCCGCCGATAACAGGTTCTTTTACGATTCGACGGCGCAGGATGTTTACGTGCGCGTTGCCAACGGCGCCCCGGGGACTCACGATACAGGCGTGATCCCCTACTATCCATTCGATAACACGCCTGGCAATGCGAACGGGTTGGCATTATGGGAATGCAATAACTGGAGTATCTACGGTTTGACAATACGTTTCTTCGGCGGTCGGGGCCTGGAAGTTTACAACTGTCAAAACGCGCATATTGAAGGAAACAAGGTCGTCTTCAATGCCCACACTGGGTTGACGACATTGGTCGACGGCCCCGCTCCCGCCGGCCATGATGGTTCCTACGCCCAGGTCATCAGGAATTTCGTGTATTTCAACTTCATGCACAACTGGCCCCGGAGTTGGGTCTGGGGAGGCTGGGGAACAGGTCTCGGCATCCAGTCCACACCCTACGCTCTGGTCCAGGGGAACATCTCTTTCATGAACGGCGGCGAAGGCATTATAGCCGGCGGTCTGCCCGGCGGTTCCACGTTCCGCAACAATGTGAGCGCCGACAACTGGAACGAATTGTTCTATTACTGCGACGGCCCAAACGGATTGATTGAAGGAAACCTCGCCGTTGCGCACACGCCGAACCCAGCCAATTGGTACAACAGCGGGATCCTTCCGACGGACCCCAGCGGCGCTTACCAAAAACTTGTCGAGCTGTCTCGCCCTTCCGGCATTGCGCTCGGCGACGAGACCACTGACTCCGGGATTGCCGAGCTGAAGAACGTGATCATACGCAACAACGTTGTCATAAATGCCAGGCACGGAACGGAGCACAATGTTGAACATTCCTTGGTCTCCACCGCCGGGCTTAAAAATATCCAATTCGTGAACAACACCATTATTATGCCGTCCGCCCTGTTTTCCGGGGAAGACGGTGGGTCCATGATAGGCATCTACATTCCCTTCGATCAGGGAAACAATACAGGGACCTATTTCGAGAACAATATCGTCGTCGGAGGGACCGCCAATTCACCCGCCATGGCCATGGCCGATCAAACCATCCCCGCGGCCAATCTTTTCCTTGGGCTCACCATCGACCATAACCTGGTTTTTGTTGCCAACCCGGCCCCTTTTGATTGGGGCAGCAACTGGGGAACTTACTACACCCACGACCAATGGCTGGCGCTCGCCGGAGGGGCCGGACACGGGGCAGGGGACGTCCTAACGGACCCCAAACTCACGAACGCGGCCACCGACAGCGCCCTGGACAAAAAGCCCCTGGCGGGCTCGCCGGCGATCGACGCGGGAACGGCCATCCCCGCCTTCGTCACGACGGATTTCCTGGGAATCGCCCGGCCCCAGGGCACGGGCTGGGACATGGGCGCCTTTGAACAGGCGGGCGGCCCCCCGGACACCATGCCCCCGGCCCGGCCGAAGGGGTTGAGGTTCCAATGAAGAAACGCGGCGCGCTCCTCTTCGTTTTGACGGCCCCGGCAGTTTTCCTGGCGGCGACGTACGTTCGGGCCGACACCTCGCCTTTTGGTTCGCTCACGTCTTGCCATTTGTCGAAGGATCCGAATGTCCTCACCAGCGATTGCGCCGACGTCGAGCCTCCCATTATTCCCATGCCCGCCCTGTATGACGGAACGACAGCCACAAAATATGACAGTCCGTTCGGCGCAAAATATTTCCGCATCACCCTGCCGACGAATATTTCCACCATCGACCCGGCCGTCTGGCAAATGGTTCCGGACTACTCCAAGGCTCCGGCGTGGAACGCCGATGGAACTCGCCTTCTTCTCTTCTCGCAAAACGGCTTCTGGCACCTGTTTGATGGGAAGACCTACAAGGAAATAGAGGAACTGTCCCACAGCGCCTGGAATTAC
>PMLF01000053.1 GCA_003158755.1 Elusimicrobiota bacterium
CTTGGAGACTTTTGACACAGTCTCACAAAGGAGGGGGAAAACGAAAAGCACTCTTCGGTGTTCACAACGACCAGGGTGGAAAGTTAGATTGAATCGACGGTGATTTGGGGGTCTATTTCGGATTGGAGCAGGTTTTGGATGGCTCTTAGAGTTCCGGCCGTGGCGTTGGGGCAGCCGCCGCAGGCGCCTTGATATTGAACCGTTAGGACGTTGTTTTGGAAACCTAAAATCTCCAGGCCGCCTCCGTCGTTGGCTAGGACGGGGCGGACGGCTTCGTCGATGATTTTGCGGATTTTCGCCATGCGCTCGTCGTCTTTTGGGGAAACATGGACGTTCGCGGACGTTTTGGCCGGTTGGGCGTTGGTTTCAATCGCTTGGACGATCTTGTCGATGACGCTGTCCCAATCGGCGGCGGCGAATTTGGTCACGGTCACGAACCGGTCCAGGATGAACACCGCGGCCACCGGGCCCACGTCGAAAATGGCTTGGGCCAAAGGGTCGCCGGCCGCTTGGCGGCGGTCGTCGAACTCGAGGGCTTCCTCCGTCAGCCGGGCGCTCGCGATGAACTTGAGCGCCTCCGGGTTGGGAGTCGGTTGAACGCTTAGGATCTTCACCATACATGACCAATTTTATCACATATGACCACGGAAATTAACATCTGGGTGATGCCGGTGCGGGGGGGAAGTCCCCGCGGCGCCTTGGAGAAAGCCCTCTGGAGTTTCCGCCGGGAAAATCCCCGCGTGGAGGTCCGCATTTGGGCGATCCCCTGGAGCACGGTGTGGGACCGGCTCATGTCGGCCCTGAAGGGGCGCCACGGGGTTCCGGCGCCGGACGTCCTTCAGGTGGACGTTTCCTGGGTTGGCACGTTGGCTTATCTCGGATTGCTTCGGGAACTGGCGAGCTTCGGGCCGGAGAAGGGCGACGCCGTTCCGGCTCTTTGGGATTCCTGCCGCCTGCAGCCCACGGGAAAACGTTTCGCCGTCCCTTGGACGTTGGACGTGCGCGCTCTTCGGTTCCGTCGGGACGCTTTGGAGGACACGGGGTTGGGCGAGGACGCCTTATCCACTTGGGAGGGCGTCGGCGAACTGGCCCGCCGGGCGGTCGCCCAGCGGCGGCCGCTCCTCCGCTCTTCTTGGGGCGGTGAAGGCGTTTTGGCGGAGATGGCTCCTTGGGTGTGGGCGGCTGGGGGAAGCTTCTTTTCCGCCGACGAGCGGCGGCCCGCTTTCTTGTCGGAGGAAGCCCTGAAGGCCTTCGCTTTTTACCGGGAGCTGTTGTCATCGGCCCGGGACGGGCGGGGTGAACCTATTTTGGATATTGATTCCCTGGGAGCGCCCTTGACCTCCAAGGCGGGTGTGTCTCCCTTGCCCCGGGGTCCGGCGGGACGTTTCGGATGCGTCGGCGGCGACGCCCTGGCCGTAGCCGCCGGGACCCATCATCTCGAAGAAAGCGAGACGCTCCTTCGCCATCTGGTTTCAACGCAGGCCCGGGGGACGTTCGCGGCCGAAATGGGACTGTTGTCGCCGGACCTTCCTTCGGCGGAGGACGCCGCAGGCCGCGCCTCCCGCGAGTGCTTGTCTTTTGCCCGCGTCCTTCCACCCATGGTTCTCTTGGGCAGCTTCGAGCGGTTGTTCCAGCGTCACCTGGCTCCGGCGGCGCGGGCCTCCGCGCCTTGGGATGCTTGGCGCGCCGCTTTGGAGCGGGCCGCGAGTGAAACCGAAGTTCTCCTCTCCCACTATGAGCCGCCCGCCCCTTGACTTCGGCCCCGACGGGCCCCTGTTTTCCGCCCACGTCCGCCCCTGGCGGGACTTGGTGACGGAACTGCACGAGCCCGCTCGGAAGGCGTTTAACTTTTTGGCGGATCGATTCGCCTTTTCGGAAGGAGGGGTGTGGCTTTTGGACGACGACCGATCCTCGCTGCGGGCCGCCGCCGTCTTGAAAGGCCGGGAAGTGTGGGACGGGGAAAAGGGGATTTCCCTCGCCGACGCTCCCCGCTTGCGGCGAACCCTGGAAGGAAGCCGCCGGGTGCCGTTTCCTCTGGATGGTTCTCTGTGGGCTCCTTTATGTTTGTTCGGGTCGTGCCTGGGTTTCTTGGAGGTGAGATCGACGGAGAACGCCGTTCCTTCCGCCGCGATGTATTCGGCTTTGGACGAGGCCGCCCGCGCGCTGTCTTTTTCCGTCTGGCGGGTTTCCCTCGACGTGCAGGCCCGCCGCCGGGACCTTCATCTGAGGACCTTGAGCGAGGTGGGCGTCCTGGTCCACCAGTCCATGGAACCCGTCCGGCTCCTGGAAGACGCGGTCCGCCGGCTCGTGCGCAACCTGGGCTTGGACCGGATCAAGGTATATTTATGGGACGCTCGGAAACGGGTGTTCCAGGGGCAAGTCGCGGTCACTTTGTTGGACGGGGTCCGGTCCATCGGCCGGGACGTTTTCGATCCCGTCCACTGGCGTGGGGATGAGGCGCCTCGGATGCGCCACGCCGTGCCCCTTTCCGCCGCCGGCGAGACGGTGGGATGGCTCGCCGTGGACAACCTGCTCAGCCATCAGGAAATCGCCATGGATGAAATTCACCTTCTGGGAGCGGTATCCGGGCAGTTGGCCTTGGCTTTGCGGAACGCCGTTCTTTTCGAAGACGTGGAGGTCCAGGCGACCACCGACGAGCTGACACATCTCCTCCTGGGCCGCGGCTTCCGCGAACGGCTGGAAGAGGAATGCCGCCGCGCCGAGCGGACTCGGGATGCCTTCGCGGTCTGCATGATGGACGTGGACAAGTTCAAGACCGTCAACGACACCCACGGACATCCCGTCGGGGACCGCGTGCTGGCGGGGGTGGCGAAGAAGCTCAAGGCCGTGTCCCGCAAGATGGACGTGGTGGCGCGGTACGCGGGGGACGAGTTCATCGCCCTCCTTCCCCATGCCACGGCGGAGCAGGCGGTGCGGTTCGCCCGACGCGTGAACGAAAACGTCCGCCGCCTCGCCGTGAAGGGCGCGGGCGGCGCGGCGGTCCGCCCCACCGTCAGCATCGGGGTGGCCGTGTTCCCCGAGCACGGGACCTTGCCCGATGAGTTGGTGCGCGCCGCCGACGAGGCCCTTTACCAAGCCAAGCACGCCGGCCGCGACGGAGCGGCTTTGTATTCGCCGCTTTCTAAAACACCTTGACATCCCGCCGGACCGTGCTATAATTATTTCGTTCTCGAAAGACCCATCTTTGAACAATCCCGATGAAAAGAATCCGATGTTGATGAAGTTTCAAAAACTGATCCGGTGACGCCTGAGCGCCGCCCCGTTTCTTCTCACCCACCCAAATTTCCTTAACAAATCCAAAAACGAACCGACCACACCCGAAGGAGCTTGAAACCATGGAGCAGCAGACCCCGCCCCAAACCCCAGTCGTCCCCGCCGCCAACCATAACGATACCCATGCCAAACTGGACGCCGCCAAGTTGGCCAAAGCCACGATGGGCGAGCTCGTCAAACTGGCCGAAGACCTGAAGGTCGCCGCGTCGGGACTTAGGAAGCAGGAGCTGATCGCCAAGATTTTGGAAGCCCAGGTGAAGGACAATTCGGGCATCGTCACGGGGCAGGGGGTTCTGGAAGTTTTGCAGGACGGGTTCGGGTTCTTGCGGAGCCCCGACTACAACTATTTACCGGGTCCGGACGACATCTATATTTCTCCGTCTCAAATCAAGCGGTTCGGCCTGCGCAAGGGCGACACTATCTCCGGCCAGGTGCGCCCCCCCAAGGAGCAGGAGCGGTTCTTCGCCCTCCTCCAGGTCCATGGGATCAACGGCGTGCCGGCCGAGCAGGCCATGCACCGGGCGCTCTTCGACAACCTCACCCCGCTGTACCCCCAGCGCCGCATCAACTTGGAGACGAAAAAGGAGGAGATCAACACCCGCGTGCTGAACCTGGTTTCGCCCATCGGCATGGGCCAGCGCGGATTGATCGTCGCCGCGCCCCGCACGGGCAAGACCATATTTTTACAGAAGGTCGCCAACGCCATCTCCGAGAACCATCCCGAGATCTACCTCATCGTACTCCTGATCGACGAGCGGCCCGAAGAGGTCACNNTGGTCATCGAGAAGGCCAAGCGCCAGACGGAGATGGGCCGGGAAGTCGTGATCCTTTTGGACTCCATCACCCGCTTGGCGCGGGCCTACAACACCGTGACGCCGTCTTCGGGCCGGGTTTTGTCGGGCGGTTTGGACTCCAACGCGCTACAAAGGCCCAAACGATTCTTCGGTGCCGCACGTAACATTGAAGAGGGCGGTTCGCTCACCATCATCGCCACGGCGCTGGTCGAGACCGGTTCCCGCATGGACGACGTGATCTTCGAGGAATTCAAAGGCACGGGCAACATGGAAGTCTATTTGGACCGCAAGATCTCCGACCGGCGCGTGTTCCCGGCCATCGACATCAACCGGTCCGGCACGCGG
This sequence comes from Elusimicrobiota bacterium, assembly GCA_003158755.1. Classification (GTDB taxonomy): domain Bacteria; phylum Elusimicrobiota; class Elusimicrobia; order FEN-1173; family FEN-1173; genus FEN-1173. The sequence goes on from PMLF01000053.1 coordinate 4,434, forward strand.
AAAGAGGAGCTGCTTTTGAGCCCCGACGAGCTCAACAAGACTTGGGTGCTCCGCAAGGTCCTCTCGCCTTTGTCGCCCATCGACGCCATGGAACTGCTGATCGAGAAGCTATCGGCCACCAAGTCCAATAAGGACTTTTTGAAGTCCATGGAATTGTCCAGTATGGAGAAATAAGTTTCCGACGGAAATCGCTTGCGTTCGGGGCGTTCGAGGCGTACACTTATGAAGATGAAAACGAAATGGCAGATCGACTTGGTATTCGGCGGGGTGCTCCTCGCCGCCACGGCGGTGGTCAACGTCCCGGCCCGCTCGACGTCCCTGGAATTCGCCGGGAACAAAGTCCCCGCGTTCTCGGAGTCCTATCTCCTCACGGCGTCCCGCTTCCCGATCGCTCCCGATCCGGAAACGTATCAGCGGCTCGGAAAGGACGGTCTGCTCGTCGTGGGGCCGTACACCGTGGGCCCCAGGGAAAACCTCGCCTCCATCGCAAAAAAGTTCGACTCCGGCGCCGACTTCCTCCGCAGCACGAACCGCCTGACCTCCGCAAACGTCTTGCCCGGCCGACACCTCATCGTCCACAACGGCAAAGGCATGCTCCATCAGGTCCGTGAGATCAAGGGGCGTCCGGAAACCCTTCAAGAGGTCGCCCGGCGCTATGGGAAAACGGCCGAATCCATCGCCAAGGCCAACCGCCTCCCCGGGGCGGCACTGGTGTCGGAGGACTGGCTCACGGCCGGATCGATCCTTTTCATCCCCGACGCTAGATTGCGTTTTACGGACTATCTCCTGCCGGTGGACTGGATGCAGGGTAAGCGGATGATTTCCTCGGGGTTCGGATGGCGAAGGCATCCCATCCTTCGCCGCCGGGAATTCCACACCGGCTTCGACATGCCCCGGCCCTACGGCACGCCGGTCAAGGTGGCGCGGGCCGGCGTCGTGGTGTTCTCCGATTGGCGCGGCGGCTACGGCCGACTCATCATCGTCCGGCACGAGGGGGGCATGCGCACCTGGTACGGCCACCTCTCTAAGATCGCCGTGACGCCCGGTCAAAGGGTCCGCGCGGGGCAGTACATCGGCAACGTGGGCTCCACCGGTCTTTCCACCGGTCCCCACCTGCATTTCGAGGTGCGGGACCGCTTCGGCAGGGCTTTGAATCCCCGTAAATTTTTGTTCTAATGGTCCGGCAATCGGCGCTCGGCCGTCCGCTGAGCGCTTTTGTTTTTTCCGTCGATTCCTATTGAGAGGATCTAATCCAATGAAAGAAGGCATTCACCCCAATTACCGGCCCGTCGTGTTTCAAGACCCGTCGGCGAACTACGCGTTCTTGACCCGTTCCACCGTCAAGACTCAGAAGACCATCCAATGGGAGGACGGGAAGGAATACCCTCTCGTGACCCTTGAAATTTCGAGCGCGTCCCACCCGTTCTACACCGGACGACAGAAACTGATGGACACCGCCGGCCGCGTGGAGCGCTTCGAGAAGCGCTTCGCCAAGACGGAGGGCAAGCTCGTCGAGCGCAAGCCGAAGACGATCAAGGCCGTCCCGAAGTTGTCCGCCGCGGTCAAGAAGGTTTTGAAAAACGCCCCGACGGTCATCGCTCCCCTCAAACGGGAAGGCAGGGATGGTGGCGGTCCCCCCCGGGGACGAGGCAAGCCTCCGGCGAGGCCCGGTGCGAAGCCCGCTTCGCCTGCTTCTCCCGCTGCTCCTAAAACCGGAAAGTAGCGTCTTTCTTTAAACACGCGCTCCCCCGTACCCCGGGGGAGCGCGTTTGTTTTGTACCCTGTCACGGGAGAGGAGAGCATCGGTTTTCGCTCCGGTTCGCCCTCTCCCCAACCCTCCTCGGAGCCAGATGCTCCGAGGAGTCCGGCCCGGTTCCAACCGGGCGTGCCCAACGGATGCCCTATGGCATCCGGCACCCCCGTAAACGGGGGAGGGAGCCGTGGATATTTTGAAAGGCTGATTCCATGAACCCTAAATTCATCCAACTCGAAGAACGGTTTCACCAGATCCAGGACCGGCTGGCGGACCCTTCTTTGGACCAGGGGTCGGCGGAATGCCGGAAGATGCTCCGAGAGTTTAAGCGATTAGAGGCGGCCGTCCGAAAAACAGCGGATCTAAGGAAAATTCTGAAAGAGATTGAAGGGCTGGAGGCGTTGAGGGCCGACGCGGAAATGGGTTCTATGGCCGAAGAGGAATTGAAGGATCTTCGTCCGCGCAGGGACGCCTTGACGGAGGAGCTGGAGGATTTCCTCGTCCCCCGGGACCCCGAGGACGACCGAGACACGATCGTGGAAATCCGGGCGGGGACGGGCGGGGACGAGGCCGCTTTGTTCGGCGGGGACCTGTTCCGCATGTACTCCCGTTACGCCCAGGCGCGCGGGTTCACGGTGGAGCCGTATTCTTCCAGCCCGGCGGAGCGGGGGGGATTCAAGGAAATCGCCTTCGCCGTCCGAGGGGCGGGAGCGTATCGGGATTTCAAATATGAAAGCGGCGTCCACCGCGTCCAGCGGGTGCCGGAGACTGAAGCGGCGGGGCGCGTCCACACCTCCACCGCGACGGTGGCGGTCCTCCCCGAAGTGGAAGAGGTGGAGGTGAACATCAACCCGGCCGACCTCCGCATCGACGTGTACCGTTCCTCCGGCGCCGGCGGCCAGCACGTCAACAAGACCGAGTCCGCCGTGCGCATCACGCATGTGCCCACCGGAGTCGTCGTGGCCTGCCAGGACGAGCGCTCCCAGATCAAGAACCGCGCCAAGGCCATGTCCCAGCTGCGGTCCCGCTTGTACCAGGCGGAGAAAGAGCGGACCGAGGCTCTCCACCGGGATTTGCGCCGCGGCCAAGTGGGGACGGGCGACCGCAACGAGAAGATAAGGACGTATAATTTCCCCCAGGACCGCGTCACCGACCACCGGATCAATCGGAACTTCCATAACCTACCCGCCCTCATGGAAGGAGCGATCGGTCCCATCGTTCAGGCGCTGTTGGATGAGGAGCGCGCGCGGAAGCTGTCGGCGTTGGCGGAAGGCAAAGAGGAAACGACATGACGAGTTCCATCCTTTCGGAATCGACGGTGGGAGGGATGTTGAAGACGGCGACAGATCGCCTGACGGCGTCGGGCGTCTCGAACGCGGCCTGGGAAGCCAGGGAATTGATGGCGGCCGTTTTGAAGGAACTCCCGGTGCTGGTGCCCCTGCGTTTCCGCGAGGAAGTCCCGGCGGCTCCTCGAGCGGTTTGGGACCGGCTCGTGGCCGAGCGCTGCGGGCGGAAGCCCTTGGCTCAAGTCCTCGGGGAATGGAGCTTCGGCGATTTGCGCTTATTGGTCACGCCCGACGTCTTGGTCCCCCGGCCCGAGACCGAGGAATTTTTCTCCTGGATCGTGGACCGGCTCCCTCCGCGTCTTTTTTCCCTGGCTGACGTGGGTACGGGGTCCGGTTGTCTCGCCATCGCCCTCGCCCGGAAATATCCCGGCGCCTACGTCTGGGCGGTGGACGTTTCTCCCTCGGCCTTGTCCGTCGCCCGGCGGAACGCCGCGGCCCACGGCGTCGGGCGGCGGGTGTTCTTCCTGGAGGGGGACCTGATGTCCCGGTTCTCCCCGGGACTCCACCTGGACGCGGTGGTGGCCAACCTGCCGTACGTCGACGAGAAAGATATGGAATCCCTCGACCCGGAAGTCCGCCGCGAGCCCGCCCTCGCCTTGGACGGCGGTCGCGGGGGCCTGGACGTCATCCGCCGGTTGATCGTCCAGGCGTGGGAGAAGCTCCTTCCCGACGGACAGGTTTTCCTGGAAATCGGCCACGATCAGGCCGCGGCCGTCTCGGATTTATTTCGAGGGATGGGCTATCGAAAAATCGAAGTCGGCCGGGATTTCGCCGGCGTGGAGAGGTTCGTGGCGGGAACGAAGTAGATGCGCCGGGGAATTTTTTACGCGGCGGGGGCGTTGGTCGTGTGCCTACACGGCGCGGCCGCTTTGGATGCGGCGCGGAAGCTGTCTCCCTCATGGGATGAAATCATCACTCCCGCCGCCGGAGTCGCCCAGTGGCGGCGCGGCGCCGTGGAGATCAATACCGAACATCCGTTCCTTGCCAAGCTGTTGGCCGGCGCGTTTCCCGCGATGACGGGGGCCGTCCTTCCCGTTGACGATCCATCGTGGAAGGCGAAGGACTCTTTCCGGTTCGGGTTTCAATTCATGTTCCGGAACGTCGTGTCCGGCCCCAGGCTTGTTTTCCTGAGCCGCCTCCCCTTCGTCCTGCTATCGATGCTGACGGTGGTCTTGCTGATCGGTTGGATGGCGTCGGTGTTCGGTCCGGCGGCGGGGCTCCTGTCCGGGTCGGTCTACGCGGCCACGCCCATCGTCCTTTCCCGGGCGTCGTCGGCCTTGCTGGAAGGGCCGGTGTTCTTTTTCCTCCTCCTCGCCCTGGCGTGCCAGGATCGCTGGCGACGCACGGATCATCGTCGATGGGTGTGGGCCTCGGGCGCCGCCATGGGCGGAGCGCTGGCCTGCAAGATGTCCGCCCTGCCCATGGCGGGAGCGTTCCTTTTCTCCGAATTCCTGTGGGAAGGGCAAGGCCGTTCGTGGCGAAAACGGACCGCGGCCGCCGCCCTATACGCCGCCGCCGTTGTCGGGAGCCTGGTTTTCATCGCTTGGCCCTGGACCGGAGGAGCGGCCTGTTTGAGGGAGGCATTTACTTTCGTTTCTCGCTGGACGGGGGGCCGGGACAGCCTCTATTTTTGGGCGGGACGGTATTTCGCAAACCCGGGGTCCCTCCTGACGTGGGGGCCTTTCTTCCTCAAGGCCTCTCCCTTCTTCCTGTTGGCGGGCGCGGCGGGGGCGTGGGTTTGGTTTCGGTCCGGTCGTGAGCGGGTGTTGTGGGGCTTGACCGGGACCATGGTCGCGGCGTTCTTTCTTTCTCCGGTCCTGGCGTCGTCGGCGCTTTCGAGCGTCCAGTTGTCGCCGGTCCATCTCGGTTTGGCTATTTTTTCCGCGGGGGCGGCGCTCCTGCCGGGAAAGCGCCGCGCGATCCTCGGGGGTGTTTTGCTCCTCGGGATGGCGGACGCGGCCCGGTCCCATCCGGACTACATGGCCTACCTGAGCCCCGTCGTCGGCGGGAACGCCCGGGGCGGCGAATGGGTGGGGGATTCCGACCACGACTGGGGCCAATGGCTTCCGGCCCTGGCGCGTTACGTGGATCGGGAATCCAAGCGGTCGCCGGTGGAGGTCCTGTTGTGCTATTCCGGCGCGGGCGATCCCGCCGCCTACGGCATCGTTTATCAGGACGTGGTTTCCTCCGCTTTGGTCAGCCGGGACCATCAAGGGATGCTGCCTTCGGCGCCCGGACCCAGGACCCTGTTGGCGGTGGGCGACAAAATTTTACAGACCGAAGGGTATTTGACGGGTTGGTTGAAAATTAACCGGCGCTCCGTTCCCGGTCCCGACCCGTGTTTCCAGATCTACGATGTGACGCGGGACGCCGAGGCGTATCGATGGATGGCGCGGGTGTATTTGGAAACCCGCCGCCCCGCCTTCGCCCGCTGGGCGATCGAGCGGGCCCGGACGTTGGACCCCGGCAACCGGGAGGACAAACAATTCGTGGAGGCCCTCAAATGAAACCGTTCAGATTGGACGCATTCGTGATTCGGGGCGGCAAGCGGTTGCGCGGGACGGTGCGCGTGTCGGGATCCAAGAACTCGGCGTTGCCCTGCCTCTTCGCGGCGATCCTTTCCGACGAGGAGTCGGTGATCGAGAACGTGCCGGACCTGAAGGACATCCGCACGGCGGTGGCGTTGTTGGGACGGCTGGGACGAAAAGCGCATTTCGAAGACGGCCGAGTGGTCGTGAAGGCGGGCGGGCGGTTGAAGCCCGAGGCTCCCTACGATCTGGTCAGCCGGATGCGGGCGTCGGTCGTCGTCCTGGGGCCGATCCTGGCCCGGCTTAAAAAAGCGCGGGTGTCCCTGCCCGGCGGCTGCGCCATCGGCGCCCGGCCGGTCAATTACCACTTGTCCGTTTTCCGCCGCATGGGGGCCGAGGTGTCGGTCTCCGAAGGCTACATCCACGCCAAGGTGAAGACCTGGCGCGCGGGCCGCGTGCGGCTGGACTTCCCTTCCGTCGGCGCCACGGAGAACGCGCTCATGGCGGCGGTTCTCGTCCCCGGCCGGACGGTCCTGACGAACGCCGCACGGGAGCCGGAGATTCCCGCCCTGGCCGACTGTCTCCGGACCATGGGGGCGAAAATTTTCGGCGACGGCACGTCGACCATCGAAGTCGAGGGAATGGAGCGGTTGTCCGGCGCCCGCTACCGCGTCGTCGCCGACCGCATCGAGGCGGGGACGTTTCTGACGGCCGCGGCCATCACGCGAGGATCGGTCCTCCTTAAGGACGCGCCCGTGGACCACATGGCCTCCACCATCGACCTCTTCCGGAAAGCCGGGATGGACGTGCGGGAGACCCCCGATGGGCTCCTCGCCCGGTGGAAGCGTCCCTTGAAGCCGGTTTCGGTCAAGACGGAGATCTTTCCCGGGTTCCCGACGGACATGCAGGCCCAATGGATGGTGCTGATGTCCATCACTCCCGGCCGGTGCCGCATCACCGAGGACATCTTCGAAAACCGGTTCCTCCACGCCCAGGAGCTTTTGCGGATGGGAGCGCGGATCGACATCAAAGGGAACACCGCCTCGGTGGAAGGCGTCAAGCAATTGTCCGGGTGCCCGCTGATGGTGTCGGATTTGCGCGCCGGGGCGGCCTTGGTCCTGGCGGGGCTGGCAGCCAAGGGGGAGACCAAGGTCCTCCGCGTTTACCACCTGGATCGGGGCTATGAATCCATGGAAAAGAAGCTTCGGGCGCTCGGGGCGGACATCCGGCGAGTGGCGGTGTGATGTGGTAAAATTTTGACTCTTGTGCACAACAAAGTCAGAGACATTTTAGAGGACGTCCGACGTCGGGGAGACCCGGCGGTGGCCGCGGCGTTGAAGCGGTTCGACGGGGTGGACCTGCCGCCCGCCCGGTGGCGGGTGAAACCGTCGGAACTTGAATCCGCCCTCGGGCGGATCACGCCCGAACGCCGGCAGATCCTCTCGGAGGCGGTCAAGAACGTCCGCCGGTTCCACGAGGCGGAGCGGCGGCGGGTCGTCAAAGATTGGTCGGAAACCCGCAAGGGTGTCACCGTCGGACAGCGGGTGACGGCGGTGGACGCGGCCGGGCTCTACGTTCCTGGCGGGCGGTTCGCCTATCCGTCGACCGTGATCATGACCGCCATCCCGGCCAAGGCCGCGGGGGTCAAGCGCGTCGTCATGGTGACGCCCCCGCGCCACCTGACCGATGAGGTGAAAGCGGCGGCGTATCTGACCGGCGTGGACGAGGTCTATCAGATCGGTGGCGTGGCGGCGGTGGGCGCCTTGGCCCACGGTACCCGCACCGTGAAGGCCGTGGATTTGATCGTGGGTCCCGGCGGCGCCTGGGTCACCGAGGCCAAGCGGCAGGTGTTCGGTCTGGTCGGCCTGGACGCCTTGGCGGGCCCGAGCGAGATCGTTATTATTTTTGACGGGTCCGCGCCGGTTTCCTTTGCCGCCGCCGACTTGATGGCCCAGGGCGAGCACGATCCTCTGGCCCGCGCCACCTTGATTTCGACGGACGCGGAGGCCTTGAAGGCCGTCCGCGCCGGAGTCGATCCTCGTTTCCGGGCCCAATGCCGCTTCGTGAAGGCCCGCGATTTGAAGGACGCCGCCGAGCGGTCCAACACGATCGCACCGGAGCATCTCTCGTTGATGGTTCGAAACCCGAAGGGGCTCCTCCCATTGATCCGCCACGCCGGGGCCATCTTCCTGGGCGCGTGGTCGCCGGTGGCGGCGGGGGATTATTGGGCGGGGCCTTCGCACGTCCTCCCGACAGCTCGGAGCGCCCGGTTTTCGTCGGGGCTTTCCGTTCAAACTTTTTTGAAGCGCTCGTCCATCATCGGCGTCTCCGAAGCCGCGATGAAAAAAAACGCCCGCCGCGTCGCCGTCCTCCCCGAGGCCGAGGGATTGACCGAGCACGCGCGGTCACTGAGGGTCCGCCATGGCTGACCGCCACACGCTCCGCGTTCGGAATACCAAGGAAACCCAGATCGCCCTGTCGTTGTCCCTGGACGGCAAGGGGGATTACAACGTCCACACGACGATCCCGTTCCTGGACCACATGCTGGAGCTCTTTGCCAAGCACGGTATCTTCGACCTGGGCGTTAAGGCCAGGGGCGACACCCACATCGACGACCACCACCTGGTGGAGGACATCGGGATCACCCTCGGCGAAGCGCTCTCCGAGGCCCTGGGACCCAAAAAGGGCATCACCCGCTACGGACAGGCTTTCCGCCCGGAGAAGGATGCGGGCAAGGGGAAGGCCCTGACGACCATGGACGAAACCTTGTCCTACATCGCCTTGGACCTTTCCGGCCGACCCCATTTCGACTGGAAGGTGAAGTTCACCGTCCAGAATAAGGCGCCCTTTTCCTTCGAGCTCTTGGAGGACTTCTTCCAGGCCGTCGCCATGAGCGCGAAAATGAACCTGCACATCAAGTTATTGCAGGGACGCAACAACCACCACATCGCCGAATCCATCTTCAAAGGGTTCGGCCGGGCCCTTTCCATGGCGACGGCCATCGATCCCCGCCGCGCCGGCACCCTTCCCTCCACCAAAGGCACCCTGACCTGAATCCATCGAAGTTCAGTCCCGGAGGAATGTCTTTTTCAAGGGCCGGACGTTGGAATCGTTGAGGGACACCTTGACGACGTTTTTCCCATGATATCCGCATTTCGGGATATCCGGCTATTGGCCATGTTTTGCGAAGAAAACAGATGGAAATTCTGTGATATAACGCGAATTCTCCGGAGGATGGTATTACGGAAGGACAAACCGGCGGAAAATGGAGTTTGCGGTCAATCAATCGTTGGGCTATTGACACCATCTGAGTCTGTATTTACAATATATTTATGAGTGACATCCGCTTCTTCTGGGATCCTGCGAAGAATAGGGTGAACGCTAGAAAACACGGCGTTGACTTTGAAGAGGCGCGGACCGTCTTTTATGACCCAAACGCAATCCAATATCTTGACCCCGACCACTCTGAGGAAGAAGAACGATTTATTCTGCTGGGGCTAAGCGCCCGGAGAAACATTCTGATCGTATGTCATTGTTATCGGGAGAAAGACTCCCTTATTCGAATTATTTCAGCTCGGAAAGCCGATAAATCGGAAAGAGTAAATTACAGGAGGTAAGGCCAATTATGAGAACCCACTATGACTTCGCAGGCATGAAAGGACATCGTAACCCGTACATTAAATTCCTGAAACAGTCGATTACAATCCGATTGGAAAAAGACACGGTTAACTACTTCAAGGAGCTTTCCCCTCAGGTTGGTATGCCCTACCAGAATCTCATCAACCTATATCTTCGAGATTGTGCCTTGAATCATATAACCCCTCATTTCAATTGGTGGAGCAATCGCCCAACAAGTCGGTCCAGCCGACGACCACACGCACAAACCGCGCGAGGTCGCGGCTGACCTTTGTCGTTCAGAGCCAGGAGCTAAGCCTGTCAGAGGAGTTCAAAAGGTTCTCCGAGCTTGCCCGTGTTTTTTGTTCGTGGGTGCCAATGCCATGGCTCATTCGATCCGCTTGATGGTTTGGATGAAGTAGCCGACGGTTCGGCGCGGGTTGTCGGGGCGTTTTTGCGCGAGTTCGTCGTAGGCCCGCTGGACCTTTTCCCTGCCGTATTCCTCCTCCAATGAAATGAACCTTTCCACGGCGTCCGCGTCGGAGTCGGCGTAGACGAGGGCCGCGCACTTTTGCGCCCGGGCCAACTTTTCGGCCCCGTGGCGTTTTTCCAGGTCCGTCCAGGCGCGGTCCAGGGCCGCGGGGTCGTAGAACGGTTTGGGCGTGTAGGTGTTGGGGAAGCGATCTTGGATGGAATCCAGGTCGTTGGGGGAATACTCCACGTCGACGAGGTTCGAGCGGCGGAGGTCGGTCGTGCCGTCGGTCACGACCCACACCGACACCCCGGTTTGTTCGGCGATGGACTTGGCGGAGAGGCACCACCGCGGCCTGGAACGGGAGGCGGCGGAGTATTTCCGGTTGATGAGGAGCATCACTTTCCCCGACAGCGTCAGCTTCCGGCACCAGCCCCAGGACCAATACTCCGGCGGAAGCCCCACACTATCGCCCGTCGATGGGACTATTTCCACGTCGGCGTCTTGGTTGATGTGGGGGGTGAACCGGATCAGGCCGAACCTGTTTTGCAGCCTCCTCAAGACGCGGTTGATCTCGTCCCGGGCGAAGATCGGTTTCAAGTCCGTCAGGCCCAAGCTTTCGATCAAGGGGTCGTAGGACAGCTTGAAGGACGGCTGCCCTCCTCCCGCCATCAACAGGTAGAGATAAACGTCGAAGGGGCGCTCCGAACTGCTTTTCGTCAAGGCTCCGAGGGGCGAGGGATTCGTCAGGAACGAGAGAGGCACGCGGGCCGCGATGTTTTCGGCGGGGACGGGAATGCGGGGGATCCGGGCGATGTCGGCCAGGACTTGGCCTGCGACGCCGGGGTCCCGGACCAGGAGGTTCGCCTCCACGTTTTCTGTCAAGGCGGCTTCGGTCCAATTGCTGGAGCCCACGATCGCGACCAAGCCGTCGATGACCACCGCTTTGGCGTGCAGGAGCGCCGGGCCGGAGCTGATGAAAACGTCCACCCCCCGATCTTGGAGGAATTTGGCGGCGGTCAGGTTCCGCTCCGGCTCGGAAAGGAGGGATTCATTGCCCCCGGGGTAGCCTCCCTTTCCGTTCAAGACCACCTCCACCCGAGCTCCGCGCGCCCGGGCGGCGGAGAGGGATTCCGCCAAACGGAGCGTGGGCGAATCGGCGCGATCGCCCGCGAGGTTGAAGAGGTATTGGCAGACCGTGACCGATTGCGTGGCTCGGTCGATTTCGGCCAGGACGGTCGTGAGGTACTCCGGGCCGGAGACGAAACGGACCGGGGAGGCGGCGGCGATCCCGGCGCCGGCGGGGGAGAGGATGAGGAGGAGGGGCCAAAGCGATCGCTTCGTCATTTCGGTCCATCATAACCAAAATCGTTGTAACCGTCGCTAGTGTTGCAAAATTGGCGGGCGGGCGAATTTGAAGGTTCCGGGCAAATAAAATCCCCCTCCATCCCCCTTT
>PMLF01000154.1 GCA_003158755.1 Elusimicrobiota bacterium
TTGATGTCTTGGATCTTGTTTTTAGCGGCGGCTTTGTCTTTGAACGAAGCGTCTTTGGGCGCTTGCACCAGGATGTGCCGCGCGCGGACTTTTTCGCCCGTTTGCGCCGAGAAGTAGTGGGCCAGTTCCCCCAGGTCCCCCGAATCCGCGTCGACCGCCGTTTTTCCCTGCATGACTTTGAGGACTTTGTCGAACAAGGACTTGGTCTCGTCCTCTGACGGTGATTTGACTTTCGAACGCACCTCCGACTGGGTCAGCTGGTTGGCGAGGAGCTGGTCCTTGATGCGGTCTTCGAATTTCTTTTCCGACAAACCTTCTTTGCCCAACTGTTCCGAGAAATGCCCGGCGGCTTCGCGGACGGCGGCAGGGTTCGTCGTTTCCAATTCCTTCCAGGCGACGGTGAGGTCCGGTCCTTCCCCCTGGGCTTCGGGGCCCTTGGACGCCATCTGGCGGTCGACGATCTTTTGCAAGGCTTGTCGGCCCTCCGGAGAAAGGAACCGGGCCTTCACCTGGAGCATCCCCACTTCCAGGTCCCGTTGGCCGACCTTAAGCTTGCGCTTCTTGGCTTCCTGGAGCAGGAGCTTTTGGTCGATGAGGTTGTCGAGGAGCTTCTTCTTGTTCTCCCGCCGGACATCGTCCGAGACTTTTTCCGGCATGTCGGCCGTCATGGCCGCGTAAGTCTTTTCAAACTCCGACTGGAGGATCGGTTCGCCGTTCACGACGGCGAGGGAGCGGTTGACCACTTCGGACGCCGGAAGGGAGGCCGCGAGAAGCAGGGACGAAATGAGAAGTGAGCAGAAACGTTTCAAGACAGCCTCCTATTTACCGACGACAGGTGTTAAAGTTTTTCCGGTTTTTTCCAGGACCGCGGCGTCCGTGGTGACGGAATGCCGTTTCCGGGCGTCCGCGAGCCACGCCTGGAACTTCTGGTTCTCCAGCATGGCGCGGATGGACCGTTCGATTTCCGCCAGGGGATGCGAAGACAGCGGGCGCTCCCCGGTTTTCTTGATCAGGTGGTAGCCGTAGGGGCTGGCCACCGGTCCGGTGATTTCACCGGTCTTCAAATCGAACAACGCCTTCTCGAAAGCCGGGTCCAGGCTTCCCCGTGTCAGGTAACCCAAGTCGCCCCCGTTTTTGCCGGTGGGGTCCTCCGAATTCTGTTTGGCCAGCGTCTCGAAGGATTCTCCCTTGTCGATACGGACGCGGAGGTCCTTGGCCTTGGCCTCGTCGGAAACCAGGATGTGGGACGCCTTCACCTCTTTTTCCGCGCCCCAGGCCATCTTGACGTCGCCGTCGGTGACTTTCAAAGGACCCTGCCTCAGGTCTCTCAGGAAGTCGCCCACCAGGAGCCGGTCCCGGGCGTCCTGTCGCTGGCGCTGGAATTCCGCTTCCATCTCCTCCAGCTTTTTCTTGGTATCGGGGCGGGACGCCACGGCCGAACTTTCGGCCTCGTTGAGCACCACTTTTCGCCGGATGAGGAGTTCCAGCAGTTCTTTCTTGCCCGCCGGGGTGTGGAGGTATTCGTTGCCGGGGGGCGTCGAATCCAGTTCCCGCGTGAACTCCGCGAGGGTGATGGGTTTCGCGTCCACGCGGGCGAGGACGGGACCGGTGTCGCGGCCGCAGGCGGCCGCCAATAAAGGAACTATAAGGAGGAATGTTCGTCGGGACATGGCGGCGACTTTATATTATTCGCCCCACGAAGACAAGACGTCTTCGGCGGCGCTTAACGGCCCTTCCGCGAAGGGGCCCGCGAGCCGCATTCCGTCGGGCGGACCGGGCAGGAAGGTCATCCGGGAGGCGAATTTCTTCAGCAGCCGGGCCGGCAAATCCGGCGGGACTTTCGCCCCCGGCGCCAGCCGAAGCTCCAGGTCGTCTCCTTGGATTCCGATGTGGACCACGTCGTGCCGTTTCGCCATGTTTCTCAAATGGGCAACGCGAAAAAGTTCTTCCACTGGCGGGGGCAGTTTTCCGCAGCGGTCCTCCAATTCTTCCCGCAAAGACCGGAGCCCGGACGGCGGCGCGTCCAGGAGCCGCTTGTAGAAGGCGACCCGCTCCGCTTCCGACGGCAGGACCTCCTCCGGCAGGAAGGCCGACACCGGCAGTTCCAGCACGGGGTCCCGCTCGGGGCTCTTGGCCGGGCGATGGTCCCGCTGCCGCTCGATCTCCTCGGCCAAGAGCCTTCCATATAGGTCCACGCCCACCGCGTTCACGAATCCGTGCTGCTGGGGGCCGAGGAGGTTCCCGGCGCCTCGGATCTCCAGGTCCCTCAGGGCCAGCTTGAAGCCCGAGCCCAGGGAGGCGAACTCCTTCAAGGCGGTCAGCCGTTTCTGCGCTTCATCGGTAAGGGAGACGCCGGGGGAATGGAAGAGGAAACAGAAGGCCTTGCGTTTCTCGCGCCCCACGCGACCGCGCAACTGGTAGAGCTGGGCCAGGCCGAAGTCCTCGGCCTCCTCGACGATGAGCGTGTTCACCGACGGGATGTCCAAGCCCGACTCGATGATGCTGGTGGCCATGAGAAGGTCGAATTTTTTCTCCATGAAATCCCACATGGTTTTTTCCAGGGCGGGTCCGGCCATCTGTCCGTGGGCGACGACCACGCGGGGGGTGAGGCCGTGGTCTTTCAGCGTGTTTTCCAGCCACGCCTTGCGCGCGTCGATGGTGCCCACCCGGTTGTGGACGTAGAACACCTGCCCGCCCCGCCGCAGCTCATTCTCGACGGCCGCCAGGATCACTTTCTCGTCCAGGGGCCCCACGTGGGTGGAAATGGGGAGCCGCCCTTCGGGCGGCGATTCGATAATGGAAAGGCCTTTGAGTCCTCCGATGGCCGCCCCGAGCGTCCGCGGGATGGGCGTGGCGGAAAGCGCCAAAACGTCCAAGGCGTCGCGGAAGGCCTGGATGCGCTCCTTCTGCTTGACGCCGAAGCGGTGCTCCTCGTCGATGATCACCAAGCCCAGATCCTTGAATTTCACGTCGGCGGACAAGAGACGATGGGTTCCCACCACCACGTCCACCGTGCCGCTCTTGAGCCCTTCCAAAACTTTTTTCTCTTCAGACGGAGGCGTGAAGCGGGTGAGGGACGCCGTCCGCACGGGGAAGTCGGCGAAACGGTCCCTTAAGTTTCGGCCGTGCTGCTCGGCCAAAATGGTGGTGGGCGCCAGGAAGGCCGCTTGCTTGCCGCCGCTCACGGCTTTCATGGCGGCGCGCAGGGCCACCTCGGTTTTGCCGTAGCCCACGTCGCCGCAGACGAGGCGGTCCATGGGCCGGGGGGATTCCATATCCGTCTTCACTTCGGCGATGGCCCGGGCTTGGTCGGCCGTGAGCTCGTAGAGGAACTCCTCGGCGAACTCCCGCTCCATGGCCGTGTCCGGCGGGTAGGCGACTCCCGGGGCGGAGGCGCGGCGGGCGGCGTGGTCCAAAAGTTCCGCGGCCAACTCGGCCACCGCCGCTTGGACGTTTTCCTTGGACCGTTCCCAAGCCGCGGTGTCGAGGGAAGAGAGCCTCGGACGTTTTCCCTCGGCGCCGATGTATTTTTGGACCTGCCGGAACTCGAAGAGGGGAACCAGCACCCGGTCGCCGCCCTTATATTCCAGGCGAAGGTAGTCGGCCTCGACGCCGCCGGTTTCGACCCGCGAGAGGCCCGTGTAACGGCCGATGCCGAACCGCTCGTGAACGACGTAATCGCCGGTCTTGAGTTCGCCGATGCCGGCCAACGCTTCCCCGCCGGAGAATTTGGGAAGGCGCCAGCGCCGGCGGGCCCGGGCGAAAATTTCGTTGTTGGAGAGAACCGCCAACTTCTCCGAAGGTTCCAGGAACCCCCGCTGCAAATCGCCCCGGATGAAAGCGATGCGGCCGTCGTCCATCCGTTCCGCCAGGGACCGGTCCGCGGCCAGGAGGATATCCTCCAACCGTTCCTCTTCTCCCGCCGTATGGCAGAAGAGGGCCGCGCGCCCGCCGTCGGCGATCCAGGTTTTGAGGAAGGACGCCAACTCTTTCCCGGCGTTTTCGGGCGGACCCAAAGGCGGAGGAGGGAGTAATCCTGCTTCTTCGTCGGCGGGTTCCAAAATCGCCGCTGTAATGCTTACCCGGGGAAGAGGCAATCCATCGATCGGGGAGAAATCCACCAAGTTATCGTCGGGGTCCAAATAGTCCGGCAAAAAGGCGGGGGTGGACGAAGGATTCAGCGACGCCGGTCGGACCTCCAACCGGTCCCTGGGTTCCGCCGACCGCTGGGTCCCCAAATCGATCTCCCGGATCGATTCGATCTTGTCGAAAGGCCAGAGGAGCCGCGCCGGAATTTCCCATCCCGGAGACCAAAGGTCCAGCACCTCGCCCCGGACCGAAAACTCCCCCGGTTTTTCAGTCGAGTCCGCCCGTTCGTAGCCGTGGGTCGAAAGATGGAGGACGAAGTCGTCCCGGTCCATCCGGTCCCCGAGGCGCAAAGTTCGGTGGGCGCCGAGGAATTCATCGAGGGTGGGAAGGGGGGCGCCGAAGTGTTCGCGGGAGACGGTGAGGAAAGGGACGGCACCGCCCGACCAGTCGGAGAGGGCCGAAACCTTGGCGTCCATTTCCTCCTCGGAGAAATGGACGGCCACCGGAGCCGAGGCCCCTTTCCAGCGCGCCAAGGCGTTTAAGTCGTCGGCAAGAACCCTCGCCGCGTCGTCGTCGGCCGCGGCAATGACGGCCCGCCCCAGCCTTTTTTGGTTTTTGAGCGCCCACCAAGCCCCCCCGCCGGCCAGACCGCCGACGCGCGCGGGGAGCCCGGTCATTTGCGGAACAAGCTCACGCTCTCGACGTGGGCGGTTTGGGGGAAGAGGTCGACGGGGACGCTGGAGGCCAGCTTCCAACCGCCCGTGGAAAGGAAGTGGGCGTCGCGGGCCAGGGTGGCCGGGTCGCAGGAGACGTAGACAATTTTTTTTGGCGCCAGGCGCATGACGGCTTTGAGCACTTTCGGGTCGCAACCGGCGCGCGGGGGGTCCAAGAGGACGACGAGGGGGTGACCTTCCATATCTTGCCGGGGGTGGCGGCGCGCCAGGGCGTCTTCGCACGTGGCGGCGATGAACCGGATGTTCGTTACGGCGTTCAGCCCGGCCGCTTCAATGCCGTCCCTCACCGCCTGGTGGTTCTCCTCGACGGCCCACACGCGGCGGACCTTGGGGGCCAGCATCATCCCCATAGCGCCCACGCCGGAGTAGAGCTCCAGCACGTTGTCTTGCGCCGAGGGGTCGGCCAAGGCCGCTGCCCGGGCGTAGAGCTTCTCCGCCTGGGCGTGGTTCACTTGAAAAAAAGTTCCGGGCGAAAGGCGGAAGCGGAGGTCCGCGATGAAATCTTCCAGGAAGGGCCGTCCTCCGAGAGACCTCCAGTTCAGCCCCAACACGACGTTCCCAGGTTTGGGATTCACGTTGAGGAAGACGCTCTTCACCACCGGCACCCGCCGCATGAGTTCTTGGGCGAAGGCGGAGCCTTTCGGAAAACCGGCGTCCCGGGCCACCAAGGCCAGCATCAATTCTCCGTCGGCGCTTTCACGAAGGTAGAGGTGCCTCAGCCAGCCGCGGTCTTCGCGCGGTTCGTAAACGGAAACGTTCTGCCGGTTGAGCCATTCCAGGGCGGCGCGGACCGCGGCCACCTGCCGTTCGCTTTGGACGAGGCAGTCGTCGAAGGGGATGACCGTATGACTTTCGGGGGCGTAGAATCCCGCCGCGATCCGTCCGGCGGCGGTCCGCACGACGGGGATCTGGACCTTGTTCCGATACCGGAAGGGGGATTCGGAGC
This sequence comes from Elusimicrobiota bacterium, assembly GCA_003158755.1. Lineage (GTDB taxonomy): Bacteria > Elusimicrobiota > Elusimicrobia > FEN-1173 > FEN-1173 > FEN-1173. The sequence continues at coordinate 5,770 of PMLF01000154.1, forward strand.
CGACGATCTCTTCCACGTTCGGCGAGGCGATCTTGCCGATCCGCTGGAACGATTCGATCAGGAGGTTTCGCTTCGAACGTTTTTGGGCGTCGTAGGAAAGGTGCTGCCAGGCGCACCCGCCGCAGACGGTCGCCGGGTCGGCGCCCGGACGAAAAAAGAGGGGACAGGGAGGCTCCACGCGGTCGGGTGAGGAGGATGAGACGGAGGCGATCCAAGCTCGGGAGAAATTCTTCTTCTCTTCCCTCCGGCCGGGGCAGACGCGGTCGCCCGCGGCGCCGAAGGGGACGAAGACGGTTTTACCGTTTTCCCGCCCCACCGCGTCGCCGCCCAGGGCCAGTCGTTCCAAGAGGATTTCCGTCGGATGGGGTGGCATCGGATTAAGCTAATATCTCAAGGGCTTCCCGTCCGGTCATCCCGACGGCGACGCCCAACCGGGCCGCGGCGACGCTCACTCCGGCGACCGGTTTTTCCAATAACTCGTCGATGGACTTCACGCCGCGCACCACGGCGGCGGCGACGCCCAGCTTGTCCGCCGTCGCCAAGTCCAGGTACCCGCACATGAGGAAGCCTTTTTGGCCCCGCGCCGCCACGAGGGGCGCGCCCGGCAGGTCGATCTCGTACCCGGTCGCCACGTTGTTTTGGCCCAGCCGGATGTCTTGGGTTTTCATGGGACTCCTCGGGACGGGTATTTCCCGTCGTAGGGGCGGGTCTAAGACCCGCCCCTAACT
>PMLF01000001.1 GCA_003158755.1 Elusimicrobiota bacterium
CGGCGGCGGCGATGGAGGCGGTGGAGACGACGGATCGTGGGGAATTGGTATTCGATCCGACGTCGGGGCTTTTGACGGGATATACGGAGACGGTTTCGACGACGGACGGGCAAGGGAACGCGGCGGGGACGACGGTGACGGTGCGGAGCGAGATTGTGACGCACCCGCTGGGTCAAACGTTGTCGTATAAGGAGACGGTGTCCCATTCGGGGACGCCCGGTCTGTCGGAGGAAAGCGAGTGGACGGGCGCCTACGACTCGTTCGGGGAGATGACGGGGTCGGTGGAGGTACAGCGGCAGTTGGGATCCGACGGTTCGGAGATCAGCGAAACGCGGACGGAGCGAACGCTTCAAACGAACCCGTTGGGGGAGACGGAATCGTATGTGGACGTGATCACGGGGACGGAGAGCCCGGATTTGGTGACGACGGACACGTGGCGGGCGTTGAATTACGACATCCATGGAAACGTGACGGACAGCCGGGAAACGGTGCGGACGGCGGGACAGGACGGGGAAGAGGTGTTGGATGTGACGCGAGTGACGGAGAAGAGCAACGTGATCTATGACGGGTATGGACGCCTTTCGACCTACAGCGAAACGGTGGTGGACAGTTCTTCGCCGGACTTAGTGAACGCGACGGAGCGGGTACAGACGTCGTATGACTCTTTGGGGCGGGAGAACGGGTTTGTGGAGGTCCGTGAGGAGACGGGGGAGACCACGCAGACGTTGTCGGACGGGGGTACGGTCACGCTCACGGAGGACAACGTGAGCACGGTGATCCACGGGGACGTGGAGTACACCGCGCAGGGGCTGGTGGGGTCCTACCGCGAGGCGCAATTCGAGGGACTAACGATCGGGGTGGAAGGGACGGCGGTGGACGGGGCGGTGTTATCCGACGCGCAGCGGGAGGCCTTGTTGGGGGGAACGCTCGCGACGGACGGATTGGTGACGTTGACGGATCGAACGATGAGCTACGACCCGCGGACGGCGTTGCAGACGGGGAATGTGGAAACGACGCGGGAAGTTTCGCCGACGATGGACCATTCGCGGACGGTGACGAGGACGGGGATGGTGTATGCGGGGCAAAACCTGACGAACTACACGGACGTCATCACGGACACGGCGACGCCGGAGCTGGTGGAGACGACGACCTTCAGCGGAGTGTTCAACGGTTTGGGGCAACTGAGCGAGGAAGTGGAGCGGGACATCCAAGCGGGGGGAGGCTATTTCAACGACGAGAGCATCACGCAGGACGATCAATACGACAGTTTGGGCCGTCTGATCGGACAGCGGACGTTGCAGACGAACATGGTGTCGGGACTGGTGGTGGACAAGATGTGGACGGTGACGGGCGGATTCAACGGGTTCGGACAATACACGGCCTACGAGGAAACGGACCATCAACAAGGGGTGGCGACGGATGGGGACGTATTGGACGTGACGTCGACGACGGATCGGCGGGACATTCTCCGGGACGGGGAGGGTCGGGACCTGAGCTACACGGAGACGCGGACATCGACGGACAAGCCGGACGTGACGGACGATGTAACGTGGACGGCGACGGGGTATGAGGACGACCTGGTAACGGGGTACAACCAAACCACGCAGGAAACTTCGCCGGACGGCGTCGTTGACAGCACGCTTGAGCGTTCGGGCCTGACGTATGACGATCAAGGCCGGCAGCTTTCCTATACCGATACAACGACATCCAGCGCGGACGGGGTGCGGGAGACGGTGCAATGGCGGGCTCTTCAATACAACGGGCTGGGCCGGCTTGAGGAGACCCAGGAAACGACGCATCGAGTCGCCCAGCGTGCGGACGGGGTCGTGGTGTTGGATACGACGTCGACCGTTCACCAGTGGGGGATGAACTACGATTCGGCGGGGAACCTTATATCCTATTTTAAGCAAACCCAATCGTCGGATTCTCCCGGGACCGTGGAAAACACGACGTGGACGGGGACCTACAATAATCTCGGGCAATCGATTTCCTTCCGGGAGGAGACGCACAAGGTGGATCCGGTGTCGGGTCTGATCGACCAGACGACGGTGACGGATCGGGAGAACATCCGGTATAACCCCGAGGGGTTGGCGATATCCTACACGGAGTATTCGACGGACACGCTGGGGCAGACGACGCGGACGGACTGGACGGGGGACTATGACGGTCGGGGGTTGACGGCGGATTCGCGGGAGGTGATCACGGATCCGAACGGGAACGTGAGCACGAATTCGATTCAGGGGATCACGTATGACGGGGCGGGACGGTTGAGCACGCAGCAGGAGACCGCGACGGACAGCCTGGGGAACGTCACGGTCACCGACCGGACGGGGACGGCCTATGACCCGGTAACGGGGTTGGTGTCGTCGTATACGGAATCGGTGGACAGCCGGGACGGCGAGGGGAATCGGAGCGTGACGGAGACGACGCGGGATCAGATCGGGTATGACCTGCAAGGGCGCGTGACGCAATATACGGAGAACGGTTCCATTCAGTCCTACGATTCGGGGGGAACGTTGCTGCGGGACACGAGCCGGACTTTTCAATGGGCGCTGACGCAGCCGTATGACCGGTTCGGGCAGACGACGGGATACGTGCAGACGGAGACGCTGACGCGGGACGGGGGGGTGTTTTTGTCGACGACGACGACGAGCTGGGAAGGGACCAAGTTCAACGCGTTGGGGCAGTGGGTGGAAAGCGTGGGATCGGAAACCAGCGTCGGGAGCGACGTGGAATCCCTTCAATTGCCGGGGGATTGGGGTCAGCTGACGTCGGACCAGCGGTTGGCGGGGTTGTCGGGCCTGACGTTCTTGCTGGGNNCGACGCTATCGTGGGACGCGCTGACGAGCGACCAAAAGGAGGAGTTATTGACCCAGGGAACGACGACGGTCAACGGGAACGCGTTCCGCTTGTCCGGGGCGCAGGTGGTGACGACGTTGGACAGCCAGACGAGTTATACGCGGACGGAGATGACGTATACGGCGGGGGGTCAGCTCAGCTCTTACGTCGAGAACGGGACGGACAACGGGCAAACCTACGTGCGGGACTGGCAGGCCACGGGATTCGACGGGTACAACCGCGTGACGGGGTACACGGAGGACGCGACGAAGGAGGGGGAAGCGACCACGCATACGGTGCGGACGGACATCGGCTACAACGGAAAGTCCGAGGTCGTCTCCTATACGGAAAAAACGTGGACGGACGTCTCGGCGGTGGTGACCACGACGACGGCGGAGGTGTCCTACGACGCCTTGGGCCGGCAAAGCGGGACGCAGGAGGTGGTGACGCAAAAAGGGTCGGTGTATGATGCGTCCCTTCAGCAAGTGATTTCGATGGACACGACGCAGACGGTGATCACGAGCGGAATGACCTACGACGGGTTCGACCGGGTGACGGGGTATGAGGAGGTGCGGTTCGACGGGACCACGGTGAACCTGGGGGCGGGAGCGGTGGCATGGAAGGATTTAACGACGGCGCAGAGGCAAGGGGTGTCGGACGGGACGCTGTTGGTCCAAAACGGGTCGGTGTCGGTGACGCGGATGTCGGGGATAGAGTACGACCAATTGGGGAGGCAAGAGGGATTCATCAGCGAGGGGGATCAATTCGGGAGCGAGGCGTCGGCCGCGGAAGGGCCGTCGACCGTCGACGAGGAAAGCCTGACGGTGCGGTCGGGGGTGGCCTACAATGGGGGGACTTCCCAGGTGCAAGGCTATACGGAGACGGCCGTGTCCAACCAGGCTCCGGCGGTCCAGACGACGACGCGGATGTCGGGCATGTTGTACGACGCGAACGGCCGCGAAGTGGGATATGAATCCGAGATATTCAAAACCGGGGACGATTTGGACACGGTACAGATGATCCAGCGGAGCGGGATGTTCTACAACGGGTTGGGGCAGTTGAAGGCGTATTCGGACTCGACGACGGAGAACGGGTTGAGCGTGGTGACCACCGTGTACGGCATCCGCTACGACACGCAGGGGCGGATGACGGGGTCCATCACCGTGACGGAAACGAGCGGGAGCGAGCCGCGCGTGCATTATTACAGCGGGGGGAGCGAATTATCGTCGGCGCAGTTGGCGGCGCTCCTGGCGGCCAATCCCCAAGACACGATGGAAAGCCTGATGGCGAAGGGGATCATCCAATCCGTGACGCGGCTGGAAGCGGTGGACGAAACGGCGACGACGGTGCGGGACGCGGCCTTCACGCAATACGACGCGATGGGCCGGCTGATCGCGTATAAGGACACGACGTACAACGCGGACGGGTCCACCGAGGAGTCGACGACGTCGGCGATCGCCTACGACCCCGAGGGGCGGATGTTGAGCTATCATTCGTCGGTGCGGGAGTTCGGGGTCACGACGGAATCGGTGTTTCTGTTGAACGGGGTAGCCGTGACGGCGGACGCCTTGAACCAGTATGTGAAGGACACGGGGTCGGACGTGTGGTCGTTGTTTGGGAGCGGCGTATTGACGACGGCGGAGAGCGCGGCGACCTACGACAAGACCACCTCGTCGGACCGGACGGGGATCGCCTACAACGACGACGGGCAGATGACGGGGTACACGGACCGTTCCAGCGATCCAGATCGGGGCGTCCTCCTCCAAACATCCCAGACAACCCTTGCCTACAACGAGAGGGGACAGGTTTTAACGACGGTGACGGGGTCGTCGACGCAAAACCAGGACGGATCAACGTCCAGCGGCACGACGACGATGGTGAACCAATACGACGCCACGGGTTTACTGCTGGGGGCCGACGCCACCGGGACCACGTCCCAGACGTCGGACGTATGGACGGACACCGACCAGGATGGGACGGTGGATACGTTGGTCGCCTCCCCGGCGTCGACGGGCGTCAGCCATGAGGTGTTCGGGGTATTCGACGGCCGGACGCAGTTGCTTTATCAAACGAACACCTCCACCACGCCGTCCTCCGACGGGACCACTACGACGACCACGACGACCACGTTCAATCTTTACAACGCCCAGGGTCGCGCGATCGGGTCGCTGGCCGTCGGGGAAGACGTATCGGACGACGGTTTCGGGTCGGTGACGCGTTCGAGCACGGCGCAGTTATCCACGATGATCGCGGGGGAATCCTGCGTTCTGGTGAACGCCACCGCCGGCCGGACGCGGAACGCCGACGGATCGACGAACGACTCGTTCAACGTCACGACGTATGCCGACGATTTCGAGGGGCGGGTGACGGGGGCGGAGGGGCGGGGAATTTTCCAGTCGAAGGAGAAGGGG
>PMLF01000197.1:0-151 GCA_003158755.1 Elusimicrobiota bacterium
CAAAAAGGGCTACATCAACGGGACCCTCACCGTCGAGAACTACACCAACTTCGCCGACGATTTCGTCTATCCTCCCATCCAAAACGGCCCCCCGCCGGCGGTCTTCCAAAAAGCCTGGGAGGAGGGGAAAATCCCCGAGGCGTTCCGGGAC
>PMLF01000197.1:198-6032 GCA_003158755.1 Elusimicrobiota bacterium
GAGGGCCGGGGAGAGGGCGAACCGAAGCGCAAAGTGTCCCCTCTCCCGGCCATCGTAGGGGCGGGTCTAAGACCCGCCCCCAACAAAATGAGACTGTTGCGAAATTGGTGTCCCCCCTTTGAAAAAGGGGGGTCCGGGGGGATTTGATGGATTTTGGTGGTTTAAAATCCCCCTCCCTCCCCCTTTTTCAAAGGGGGAGGAAAATCCCATCCATTTCGTAACTGACTCGTGAAATGGTTACAAAGAAACGAACTTCCTGTATGTATACGATTTCCCGGGTTTGACCCACCCGTCGAGAAGTGGTTGAATGGCCGCGTGAAAAAGCGGGGCCTTTTCATTTCGGTGGAAGGCGGGGACGGGGCGGGGAAGTCCACCCAGGCCCGGCTCCTTGCCGGCTGGTTGCGGCGCGGGGGAATGGACGTCGTCCATACGCGGGAGCCCGGCGGCACCTCCATCGCCGAGGCGGTGCGCCGGGTCCTCCTTCGCCCGGGCGGACGCGTCTCTCCCATGACCGAACTTTTCCTTTACGAGGCCGCCCGGGCCCAGCACGTGGCCGAGATCATCGCCCCCGCGCTCAAGGCGGGTAAGACCGTCCTCTGCGAACGCTACACCGATGCCACCGAGGCGTATCAAGGCTGGGGGCGCTGCCTTCCGTTGGACCAAATCCGAACCTTGAATCGAATCGCCACGGGCGGCCTTCAGCCCGATCTCACCCTCCTTTTGGAAGCGCCCGTGGCCGACGGTCTTCGACGGGCAAGAAGCCGCGGCAAAGGAGGCGACCGCCTCGAGCGGGAGCCCGACCTCTTCCACCGGCGCGTGCGAGTGGGCTACCGCGCCATCGCCAAGCGGGAGCCTCGGCGGGTAAAAATCGTTTCTTGGGCGACTGGGGTGGAGAAGGTCCATGAAAAAGTCTTATTGGTCGTCGAACGTTTTTTAACTGGGTGCGGTTTCAAAATTCGAGAAACCGCTCGTGCTTCCTTCGACAGGCTCAGGATGAGCGGGTTTGTCGAAGCACGAACATCCGTCAAGAGGACCGGCTCACCCTTCGACAAGCTCAGGGTGAGCGGGATTAGACGAGGTTCATGAGCCCCGTCGCCGAATCCTCGACGGTTTTTCGATCTTTGCGCGGCCAGCCGGCGGCGGTGGAGGTCCTTTCCTCGTCCTTGGCGGCGGGGCGCGTTCCCCACGCCTATCTTTTCGTCGGTCCCGATGGAGTGGGAAAGCGCACCGCCTTCCTTAAGTGGTCCCAGGCGCTCCTTTGTGAGGCGCCGTTGTCCCCGGTCATGGCCTGCGAGGAGTGCGGTCCTTGCCGCAAGGCGGGCGGGGGGATCCATCCGGACGTTTTTCGGGCTACTTTCGAGATCCAGGCGATCCTTTTGAAAGAGCCCGTGGAGAAGCAGAAATCCATCAAGATCGACACCGTCCGGGAAATGGAGAAAGTCCTGAGCCGGAAGCCCCTGGAAGGGCGCGTGAAGATCGCGCTCATCGATCCCGCGGATAAGTTGGTGGACGCCGCGGCCCACGCGCTCTTAAAAATCCTCGAAGAACCGCCCCCGGCCACGCACTTGGTCCTCCTGGCGTCGGACCAGGGACAAATGCTGGACACCATCCGGTCCCGATGTCAGATCGTGCGCTTCCGCCCCCTGCCGTCGTCGGATTTGTTGTCGGTTTTGGAGGACCGCGCCGCCCGGGGCGAGCCCCTGGACCGGGAGCGGTTCGCGGACGCGGTCAGGGCCGCCGAAGGTTCCGTCGGTCGCGCCCTGGAAATATTGAGCGAGGCCGAATCCCTGGATTTCGATTGGGAAGGGTCGCCCCTGTCGGAACTTTTGAAATGGTGCGAGCAGTTCGGAAACCCGCGCTTGGGACGGGACGCCGCCGAGGACTTCCTCCGGCGCCTCCTGGCCCGGTTTCGGGATGAGGCGCGGGACGGCCGCCGCCCGCCGGAGGACATCGAGCGGGCGCTCACGGCCTTGACCCGCGTTCGCCGTTCCGTCGGACCTTCTTTGGCTTTGCAGGCGCTCCTCTTAAAATTGCGTCGGGAGAAAAAAAGGCGGATATGACGAAAACTTACTTCCTTACCACCCCCATTTATTACGTGAACGACGTACCCCACGTCGGGCACGCTTACACGACGATCGCCGCCGACACCTTGGCCCGGTGGAAACGGATGCGCGGGGAGAAAGTCTTATTCCTCACCGGCACCGACGAGCACGGCGCCAAGATCGCCAAGGCGGCGGAGACCGCGGGCGTCACGCCTCAAGCCTGGACGGACAAAGTCGTCGAATCCTTCCGGGAACTCTGGAAAGTCCTGAACATCACCCACGACGATTTCATCCGCACGACGGAAGACCGCCACGAAAAAGTCGTCCGTGCCATCTTCAAGAAGTTGATGGATTCGGGCGACATTTATAAGGGCGCATACGAGGATTGGTACTGCGTGCCTTGCGAGTCGTTCTGGTCCACCACCCAGTTGGTGGATAAGAAATGCCCCGATTGCGGCCGTCCCGTCGAGAAACTCCAGGAGGAGAGCTATTTCTTCAAGCTGTCGGCCTACCAGGACCGGCTGCTGGTCCATTACGATCAAAACCCCGGTTTCCTCCAACCCGCTCACCGCGCGCCCGAAATACGGAGCTTCGTCAAAGGCGGTCTTCGGGACCTGTCCGTCTCCCGCTCGAAGGTGAAGTGGGGCGTGCCCCTGGAACCCTTCGCCCCCGGCCACACGGTGTACGTGTGGTTCGACGCCCTCATCAACTATGTTTCCGCTCTCGGTTTCGACCCCGCGACGGGCGCTTTCCAGAAGCCGGACGTTTGGCCGGCGGACGTCCATTTGGTAGGGAAGGAAATCTTCCGCTTCCATACGGTGATCTGGCCCGCCATGCTCATGGCCTTGGGCGTCCCGCTTCCCAAGAAAGTCTTCGCCCACGGCTGGTGGACGGTGGAGGGGGAGAAGATGTCCAAGTCCACCGGCAACGTGGTGGACCCCCATCAAGTCGCCGCCGAATTCGGAGTGGACGCCTTGCGGTATTTCCTTTTGCGGGAGGTCCCCTTCGGTTCCGACGGGGATTATTCGCGCAAGGCGCTCCTGGGCCGCTACAACGCCGAGCTCGCCAATTCCCTGGGAAACCTCCTCAACCGCGTCCTGAACTTGATCGAAAAGAACTGCGCGGGCGAAATCCCGGCGGCGCCTCCGTCGAGCGATCTCCTCGACGCGGCCGCTTTGAAGGAATGGACCCGCTCGGTGGACGAGGGATACGACCGACTCGCCTTCACCGAGGTTTTGCAAACGATCCAGGAATTGACGTCCCGGGGCAACCAATACGTGAACGAAAAAGAGCCGTGGAAACTGGTCAAGACGGACGCCCCGGCCGCCGCCCGTTGCCTCTACGAGGTGGTCCGGCTACTGAAGCTGGCCGCCGTGGCGCTCCATCCCGTCATGCCCACGGTCACCGTTGAGATTTGGAAGCAGCTCGGCGAATCCGGGACTCCGTCCGACGCCGTCGCTCGGATTTTCGACCAAGGGGACCTGTCCTTCTCTCCCGGACAAAAGGTCGCCAAAGGTTCTCCGCTCTTTCCCCGCAAGGACGTTTCCCCTGTTGTTTAATTTCATGCTGAGACCTCCCCCCACCCCTCCTTGGAAAGGAGGGGAGAAANNGCCGCAGGCACGCACGGCAGGGGCCAGGGGAGGTAACGGTCTTTGTCCTCCGTGAGTTTCTCGAATTGATGAGCCTGATCGACACCCACTGCCACCTCTCGGACCCCGCTTTCGACGGGGACCGGGAGGCGGTTCTGGAGCGCGCCTGGGCGGCGGGTCTTTCGGCCGTGGTCGAGGTGGCCGACACCGAGGAGAATTGGGCCAAGGCCCGGAACTTGGCGGAACACCCCTCCGGCCGCGTCTGGTGGGCCGTCGGGTTCCACCCCTACGTCGCGGACCGCTTCGAGGCGGCGACGATCACACGCCTCAAAGAAGCCCTCCGCCATCCCCGCGCCGTCGCCGTCGGAGAAATCGGACTGGATTACTTCAAGCACTGCGCCGTTCCCCGCCCCCGCCAGCGGGAAGTTTTTGAATCCCTCGCCCGTTGCGGGGTCGAGGAGGGAAAACCATTGATTCTCCATTGCCGTGAGTCTTCCCCGGATTCCATCGAGGCGTGGACGGACATGTTGTCCATCCTTGATAGGATATTCCCGAGTTCCCAATGCCGTTCACTTAAGGTTTGTCACCCCGGCGAAAGCCGGGGTCCAGGTCCTAACGCCGATTCTGTCAAGCCGTTTCAAACACTGGATACCGGCTTTCGCCGGTATGACGGCTTAAGTGAAAGGCATTGCCCGAACGCCACGGCTCCGGTTCCCGGCGTGGCCCATTGTTTCCAAGGGACTTCGGAAATAGGCCGCCGCCTCGTTGATATGGGATTCTTCCTCGGTATCGACGCCCCCGTCACTTATCCGAAAGCCGAATCCTTGCGCGCCGTGCTTCGCGGACTTCCTCTGGAATCCCTCGTTTTGGAAACCGATAGCCCGTACCTTCCTCCGCAAGCGCGGCGGGGCGGACGCAACGAACCCTCCTTCCTGCCGGCCGTGGGGGAAGCCGTCGCCCGCGACCGGGGCGTCCCGACGGAAACGGTGGCGAGGGCCACGACGTCCAACGCCGGACGTCTTTATAATTTCTTCTCGCCAGGTGTTCCCCCCTTTGGAAAAGGGGGGTGAGGGGGGATTTCCCCGTCGGTTGGCGCCAAAAATCAAATCCCCCTCGATCCCCCTTTTTCAAAGGGGGAAGCCAAAATGCACTGCTTTACCTGATCTTATTGACAAGTCGAATTTGCTCATCTAAGCTTGTGGAGCCTTTCGCATCATCGCGGGAACCCGGGATTTCATGGAGCCGAGACGGACCTGCCGATATGCCGGAATATTTTTTGCGCCGAATCCTGTTTTCCATTGTCACGGCCCTTTTGGTGGCCGTGATTTTTTTATCCCCCGCCCTCGCCGCTCCCCTCGCCCGGCCCATTTCCATCAAATCCTTATCGACGCCCTGCGAGATCAAACGGGCCGACGCCCCCGGCATTTGGCACGCCGCCAAGCCCGGCCTGTCTCTGGGCGTCGGCGATGTCCTCCGCACAGGGCCGGGCGGAAAAGCCCTCCTTGTCATGTCCGATGGATCTAAGATGGTACTGGGCCCCGGCAGCCGGCTCCAGATTGAAGAAGTGGCGCCGAACCGGGTCTTCGGTTTGGACACGGGTAAATTGAAATCGTTCATCAAGAAGCTACAGCCGGGAAATAAATTCGAGGTGAAAACGCCTTTGGCGTCGGCGTCGGTTCGCGGCACGGTCTTCGAGGTCGGCTACGACGAGGGGAAGAAGAACGGCTACCTCAACGTCAACGAGGGGACCGTCGCCCTGCTGAAAGACGGCAAGGAAATCCTCGTTCACAACGGCCAGCGGGTCGGTTTCACGCCCGAAGCTCCGCTCGAGGCCCCAGTCCAAAAGGCCTCCAGCCTGGGCGGAACGGACCGGGAGTCCGTCCGGCGCGAGGTGAGCCTGGGCATGGCCAAGGAGCAGGTCATGGCCTCCGCCGCCTACGAACTACGCCTGGCGGAATACCAGGAAGGCAAGGTCATGACGGATGTTTTCGGCAAGCGCGTCCGGTTGGAGGAGTACATCATCCGCCGTCCCCTGGAAGTGGCGGCGGCGGACCAGGATAAAGCTTTCAAGCTCGTCGTGCTGAACGACCGTTCGGACCGGTCCGACTACTATTACTATCGGGGAATTTTCAACGCTTCCCTACCGACGGACCTGTCCGTCGCTTTCCGGCAGATGAACGGGAAGCTGGGCGCCAAGCCCGAC
>PMLF01000074.1 GCA_003158755.1 Elusimicrobiota bacterium
CCGGAAGAGCTGGGCAATCCGTCGGAACCCGGCGTGCCGAGCGTGCCGCTGAAAAGGCCTCCCGCCCCCCCGCTGCCGCCGGACCCGCCCGCGCCGCCAGCCCCACCGACGCCGCCCGTACCGCCTGAGCCGCCCGTGCCGCCAGCGCCGCCGGCGCCGCCGCCCGGCCCCGCGGTGGGCCCGGCCGCCGTCACGACCGCCGACACGTCAAAGATCGCCCCGGGCTCGATGACCACGTCGTTGGCCACCACGAGCGACAACGGGTGAGACCCGACGACGGTGATGGTGTCCGCCGGAATAATCAGATCGCCGAATATTTTGAATTGGGCTTTTCCGTCCTCCGTGAAGGAGGCGGAGAAAGAAGTTCCGTAGAACGTGTACGCCGAGCCGTCGTCGCCCGTGATCGTGAGCGTGTCCGTGTTGATGGTCACGTTGCGGTGCACGTGCGGCGGCACCGGGAGGGCGGCGGTGGACAGGGCCTTGATCAGGGTCAGGCCGTCCACGATGGAGGAGGTGTCCATGCCGTCCACGACGACCGTGACCTTGTCCGCCCGGGAGGCGCCGTCCGGCCAGGTCATCAGCACTTGGTAGGTGCCGGGAACGAGCTGGGTGAAGGTCCACGTGGGGCGGGTGCTGTCGTCGGACCCGGCGCGGAACAGGTAATCCCCCTCGAAGGCCGCGGTGGTGGGCCTCTGGCTGGCGTCCCAGTCGCCCCAGGAGGTGAAGCCCGGATCGCCGTTGTCCACCAGGCTCAAGCCGTCCAGGTCCCCGATGTCCGTGATGTCGTTTCCGTCCAGACGCAGCACGCGCAGGTTTTGGAGCCCGAGGAGCGGCTGGATGTTGGAGATGTTTTGGCCCTTCAGTGACAGCACGCGCAAGTCGCCCTGGCCGATGAGGGGCGTCAAATCGGAAATGAGGGACGTGGTGGATCCCTGCTGGTCGAGGCTCAAGAATTCCAGTCCGCGCGTTCCACCGCCCGCCGTCGGCCAAGAGAGGCTCGGGAGCTGGGCCAGGAGAGCGGGACCGTGGTCGCCGTCGAAGGACAGGCGCTTCAAGGAAATGAGCTGTTTCAGGGGGGACAGGTCCGTCAAGGGATTGAAGTCGAGCGACAGGTCATCCAAATTCTGCAACCCGACGGAGAAGCCGCGCGCGTCGCCGCTCGACACGGTGGCGGGGGCCAGCCGGTTCAGCTCGTTGTTTCCGATGTCGTTGCCCGACAGGTCCAGCGCCGTCAGATTGACGGCGAACTCCAGACCGGCAAGCGTGGAGATCCCGCGCGCCGAAGCGTCGAGGGAGACCAACTCCGCCAGGTCGCTGGCCGGGATGCGCTCCTTGTAGTCGAGGCCGGTGGACATGGACTGGTCCGTGCGCGAGGAGGCGTTGGGAACGTGGATCACATATTCGCCCGAAATGTAGGACCGAGTCACGGGGAAGCCCAGGGATTGGGCGATGGCGGCGCGGAGGGCCGGGTCCTGGACGGCGATGAAAGCGTCCACGGGGGGGCCTTCGGGCGGGATGGCGCTCCGCTCCTCGGGTAGGGGATCCGTCCGCTCCTCGCCCGCGGCGGCGTCGAAGTCCCGGATCTCGCCCGGCTCGGCGATGAAGCGGTCCTGGCCGCTGTCGCCGTAAAGCGTGTCCAGCCCTTGGCTGCCGACGATCAAGTCGTCCCCGTCGCCGCCGTGGATCACGTCCCGGTCGGAGATCGGGTGCGTGTATCCTTCCGCCGGGGCGCGGACGTCGATTTGGAAAGGCACCTTGCCGGTCGCCGTGTGCGTGGGGTCGTACACCCGTAGGTAGTAAGTGCCGGCCTGAATCGCCCTCAAGTCCAGGGTGGACTTGCCCGTCTGGATGACCTTGCCATCGGCGGCGTAAAGGTCCGCCACCAACCCGGGTGTCGCGGATACCACCTGGAGGCCGGTTTGTCCCGAGCGGGCCGGACCCGCCAAGTCCAGAGTCACCGGACGGTCCCCTTTGGGGTTTTCGATCCGGACAGTGAGCCGCGTATCGCCCCGCGCCAATGCGGCCCGGACGGCCTCCGTGATGTCCACTTCCTCGGGCTCGGAACCGATCGTGATGTCCTCGGAGAACACGGCCGGCGCGCTTTGGTCCGCGCCGGTGACCTGCTGGTCGCCTTCGCCCGCCAGGACCTGCACCGTGAGCGGAACCTCCGGCGGAATAATTTCCATGAACTCGCTGGTGACCTCTCCGTCCGTGACCCACAGCTTTCCGCCGGATTGGAAGTAGAGGACGTCTTTCCCTCCCGACCGGCCCGCCGTCAGGAGGGTCGGATTGACGACGAGGCCCGGGTCGATTTGCTTCGTGCCGGCCGCGGTTCCGTCCGTCACCCACAGCCCGCCGTTCGCCGTGAAAAACCCTTGCGCCGTTCCCACCGCCACCATGCCGCCCAAAGTCGAGCTCCCCGAACCCGCGACGATGTTCGCGACTAGGAATTTTGAAGGATCGAGAAGAGACCCGTTGGCGGGAACGCGCCTCAACTCATACCCGTAGGTCGGGTCGTAAGCGGTGAAGAACAAATAGCCGGCCGCCGTTCCGAGGATGGTCGGGTAGGAGCTGGTCACGACGCCGGGCGACAGGACGATCGACCACAACGTCACCGGATTGGTGTCCGGCTGGCCGATGTCGGCCGCCGGAACCGCGCTGTTGGCGGTGCCCGGGACGGCGGACCAGAGCTCGGACCCGATGTAGCCGGAACCCGTGGAGTAGCTTCCGGCGAGGTGGTCCTGCGCCGAAAAATAGATGCGGCCGTTGAGATACGTGGGGTTGCCGGGGTAATCGACGACGCTCGGGGCTGAAATGGCGGAAAGCTGGGTGAAGACGCTGCCGTCGTAACTGAAGAGCTGATAATCGTCGACACCCGCCGGCATCGCGGGCAAGGCCGTGAAAGCCAGGACGCCGCCCGCGTTGATGAGCTGGGAAGGGTTCGTGAAAGATTGGCCGGCGACCGTCGCGGGTTGGGCCCCATTCTTCGAGCTCTGCAAAACGCCGTTCGCCACGAAATACAAGGTGTCTCCCACCAAAACCATGGACGAGGGGTTGCTGCCGGAGATCCCGGCCGCGATGTCGAAGGACGTCAAAGCGCCGCCGCTCATCATCCACAATTCCCGGCCCTGGTCGGAGCGCGCCGCCACCATGAACAGGCGGTCTCCCATCCTCTCGGACGTCTGCGGATCGCCGAAGCCCAGGGCCCCGGCGCCGAACATTTCCAATTTGACGAGGAGGGGGTCCGCGAGGACCACGTCGAGTTTCCCGTCGCCCGTCACCGTGACGCTTACGGGCGCGCCGGCCAGCCCATCGGCCGTCCAGACGGCGTTCAGGGCGGTTTGAAGCTCGGCGGCGAGGTCGGCCGGTGATGCGTTCCCGGCGGTCTGGCCGCCGGAAATCGTGAAGGACGTCTGGAGCGCGCGCCCGTCGGAAAGAGTGAAGGCCGCGATGATATTCACGTCCGCGGGCAGGCGTCCGTCCGCGGGGGCGTCGCCCGCCGCGCTCATGGCGACCGTGCGGGCCGTCACCTGGCCGGAATCGAATCCGAAGGCCTCGGCGTTCTCGATCATGACCGCGGCGATCGCGGGGTCATGGAAGTCGAACACGATCTTTCCGCCTTGCACGGAAACCGACGCCGCGTCCGGCGCGAAGCCGGCGGTGGCCAGGGCGGACGGCACCAAGGCCTGCAGGTCCCGGGCGAGGTCGTCGATCGTCGAGTTGCCGGCCGTGGCCTGGGAAGACAAGACCAGGTTTACCGTCAGGCTCATCTCGCCCACGGGCGACACCACGAGAGAGAACGCCACGTCCGCGCCCGGATCCGCGGGGCCGGAGTCGTTGTCGGCGGCGAGGACCATGGACACGGGCGAGGTCTGGCGGGTCCCGAACCCGAGGGCCTCGCCGTTCAACACGGTGAGCGAGGCGATGTTGGCGTTCACCGCCGTGAAGAGGAATCGGCCGTTCTGGAGTGAGACCGACACGTCGTCCGTCTGCAGGCCCATCCCGGCGAGCGCCGAAGAAACCGCCGCGCTCAGCTCGGCCTCCAGGTCGGCCGGGCCGGTGTTGGCCATCGTGTCGTGCCGGGCCAATGAAACTTGAACATCGTCCACATCGCCATTGTCGCGCAAAATTTCAAGGGCAAAAACGTAGGTCACGTCCGGAATTCCGTTCGCCGGCGCGGCGTTGTAGGCCAGGAGCTCGGCGTGGCCCGTCTGAGGGACTAAGGGGCCGGAGGTGAACCCGGGCAAGTCGCCGACCTTCACGGTCCCGTCGGCCGTGCCGTCCGACTTCCAGAGCTGGGCGCCGGAGGCCCCGGCGTTGGCCGTGAAGTAGAGCATCCCGCCCAGGAAGACGAAGTTCCGGGGAGAGGAGCTGTCCGGCCCGGGGGTGATGTCTTTCACCAGATAGGTGCCCGCCTCCGTGCCGTCGGTGGCCCAGAGCTCCTCGCCCTGCCCGGACGTGGAAGCGGAGAAGAAGGTCTTCCCGAGCCCGGACGCGATGGCGCCGACGTTCGCGGGGGCCGACACCGGCGCGGAGGCTTGGGGAGCGCTCAAGATGAGCTTGGCCGCGCCCAAAGCCGAGGGATCCCCTTCCATGTCCAGGAACCGCCCCAAGTCGAACTCCAGCACCGTGCCCGTGGTGACCAGGGCCCGGATCGAGTAGGTGTGCCGGGAGTAGGTGGCGAGCGCCGTGAGGGCGCTCCCGATTTGCACGTTGCCGGCCGCTCCCTGGGCAGGGCCGAACCACTTGACCCACGTGAACGCGTCACCGGTGGAGACCGTCGTGTTGTAAGGGATCGCCCCGGCATTATCCCCCGTGGCCGCGGACCCGTTATACCAGCCGAGATAATAATTCTCGCCGACGGCGTCGCTTCCATATTGAAGGTCGAAGTCGAACTCCGCGGCATCGTTGGGCGCGATGTGACGGGCGGCGCCAATACCCGTGATCTGGTACCGTCCGTCAGAAAGCAGCTTGAGGATCAAGGGTGTCACATACCGGTCGTCCGCCGTTCCCGCGCCGTCGGTGAAATTCCCGCCGTACACGGACCAACCGGTGACCTGCCCGTCCTGGGTGAAGGCCGGACCCATGAACAGGCCGCCCACGCCCCCATCGAGGAGGGACCGAGACTTCAGGACGTCTCCGATGGAATCGGCCGTCGCGACCGCTACGGAGTCGGCGGCGGGAGCATCCGCGTCCACGAACCCGTCCAGGGCCCCGGGGAGGATGGTGATGGAGTTGCCGGGCTGGCCATCGCCCAGCGTCGTGAAGGTGTACCACTGGTCTTCCCCGTTGATCAGCACGAACTGGGGATTGGCCGCGCCGGGGGCGTCCTTGAAGACCGTCGGCCTCAATCCGGGCCCCTCGTCCACCAGGAAGAACCCTCGGCCCGTGATCGTCTTGGTCCCCAATTGGATGGCCGTCGCGGGGAGGGCGCCCTTTGAGGAGGAGCCGTAGATCACGTACACCTTGCCGCCGGCGGGGATGACCTGGGTGGTGGTCACGTCCGCGCCCGGCGCCCCGATCACCAAGTCGCTCAACCCGTCGCCGTCCAGGTCCACGCCGGGGACGGCCGGGAGCCGGCCGAGATTGTCGAATTCGAAGGAGCCTTTGAGGACGGCGTCCGCGTCCGAAAGGGCCAGGAGTTGGGAACCCCGGGCGATGTGGGAAAAGACGTAGAGGGCGCCCGAATCGTCCTGCGCCAGCACCGCGCCGGAACCCGCGGCTACGACCAGGCGCTCCGCCTCTCCCACGGCCAGGTCCATCTGGCCGTCGCCGTCGAAGTCGCCCGCCGTGGCCTGGAGAGATCCCTTGAAGAGGCCGTCCAAGGGCATCTGGGCCGCCTGGGCCCGCGTGATGACGATGTCCGCGGCGGCCGGGGTGACGGTTGGGAAAGTGAAGCTCGCCTGGCCGTAGAAAATGAAGAGGGCCCCTTGCCGCGTGGTGTCGGCCGGATAGGCCCTCAATCCCTCCTGCGTGCTCCCAACGGCGAAGTCGTCGTACCCGTCGCCGTTCACGTCCCCCAGGGCCGCCAAGCTCCCTCCCAATGAAAAATCCTGGATGATGAGGCTGCTCTTCGTATAACCGGCGGTCCCCGCGTCGAGCCACTCGAGCCCGTAAGCCGGTCCGGTCGCGGGATTGGGGGCGAGCAGAACGTAAGCCCGGCCGATGTTGGGGAGCGTCGGGTCATTGAACTTGATGTAGCCCGAATCGGCCAAGACCAGGTCGTCCAAGCCGTCGCCGTTCACGTCCCCGACGGAGATCATCTGAACGTTTGTCGGCATGGTGAACGCCGGAACGGGCTCTCCGGCCGCCACCCCGAGGAGCGTCCGGGCCGTAGCGGAGCGGTCGCCCGAGTCGCTAACGATGATGGCCAGAGTGTCCGTCCCCGAAACGCCGACCGCGAGAAGGTTGATCGCTCCGCTCCCCTGCCAGAGGCTCTTCCCTGAGAACACGAACCCCTGATAGGTATTGGGCGTCGCCGAGGAGCGTACGAGGGCGATGTCCGCGTAGCCGTCGTCGTTCCAGTTGAGGACGGCCAGGGAGGCGCCGGGATCGCCGAACCCGCTGCCGGAGGCCGAGCGCACCCGAACGCGCTGCTCGTTGGGGATCGCCGCGGTTTGCTTGATCCAGGCGTAGTTGATGACGCGGGGAAGCTCGATCCCGCCGCCGTTCCCTCCGGCAATGATGATCAATTCGAAGTTGCCGGGGGTGGTCGGGTGGATGAAGACCAGGTCGGCCAGCCCATCGCCGGTCACGTCCCCCATCCGGCTCGCCGGCCGGCCGACGTCGGAGGATATCAGGATGTCGGCGTTGGAGGCCGCGTCCTCGACGTCGCCCACGTTGACCGGCCCCAGATAGAGGTAGCTGCCCATGTCGCCGGTGACCAGAAGATCGTTGAACCCGTCGCCGTTGAAATCCGCCATGGGGACGGAGCCGGAAAGATGCTCCTCTTCGGACCCGCCTTCCAGGGCGGCGGCGTCCTGCAAGTTGGGGTTGGCGTCATTGGCCAAGTCGACGCCGATCGGGGGCGCCGGGAAGAGCCCGGGCGCCGTGGCGGTCGCCAAGGGGAACTGGTAAATGTCGGGCGCGTTGGCCAGGATGGCGGCGTCCCCCGCGCCGGCAGTCGCGGGACCCAAATTTGCCCCGTCGTAGACGCGAAACCCATCCCCCCCGGGACCGGTCACACCGAGGAGGGAGCGGCCCGACCGGACTCCCAGGGACCCGAAGTAGGCGGCGTTGGGCGACTGCGTGCCCGCGTCGAAATAGTCGGCCTGCCCGGGCTCGAACACGAGGTCCGGCGCGTCGAACGACAAGCCGCTCCGGGGCCCGCCCAGGTACACGCACGTCGCCTGATGCTCATTCTCGCCGGACTCGTTGAGCTTGTCCGAGCGGAGCATGACGGCCTCGCCCAAATCGCTGAAGCCGTGTGACGATCCGTCCGGCCCGTCGAAATCTCCGATGCCCCGCCAAACCCCGTCGGGCAGCTTGATCGCCTGGACGGGATTGGCGGCCAGCAGGTCCGACAATGCGCCCGAGGCCATCGGGTGGCCGCCGAAGATCAGGACGTCCTCTCCCGCGCCGCCGTCAATCAGGATGTCGTTCAGCGCGTCGCCATCCACGTCGCCGGCCGCCAGGACCGTGCCCTGTGTGGTCAAGCCGGTGATCTGGGAGATCCGCCGCAACTTGTCGGGAAGTCCACCGCCGGAATAGATGGAGAGCGTGCCGTTTCGAAGCACGCCAACCTCGTCGCGACCGTCCCCGTTCACGTCGCCCAGCCCGGCGGCGGAGGCCCCCGAACCCTCGAAGAAGATATGCAGGTCGGACGCATCCAGGCTGCCCCACTGCGACCCGGTCCGGCCGTAAACAACGCGTACGCCGACGTTGTCGGTGACCAGGAGGTCGTCGATCCCGTGCGCGGTGGGATCCTGATAAGTGGCGTCCATCCTCACGAAGTTATTGCCGGTCGCGACGGCGAGATTCGCGCCGGTCCCGCCGGGGTCCCAGCCCAGGACCATGGTCGAAGGCGTGGCGGCCGCGGCATCGCCCAGGTACTCGACCCGTATGTCGTGCAAGCCCTGACCCAAGTTTTGAACGACTTCACCGGAGAATGCGTACGGCGATGATGTGCACACGTTGTCGAGCACCTGGACCCCGTCCACAAACAGCCGCGCCCGCCCGTCGTTGACGAGGACGAAACCCATATTCTCGGGCGAATCGACCCGCAACGTTCCCGTCCAGACGGCGTCGATGGGACCGTTCAAACCGGAGACCCCGTCGAAGTTCCCGGATTGATAGAAACAGTAGACGCTCCCGTCCACCTGGGAGGCGAAGGGATGCAGACCGGTCAGGTCCGGAAAATCCGTGGCCGGATTGGCAAGGGTATAGAAAGAGGCGTTCAGCCCCGTGCCGATCTGGGACGTCACGTCGCCCGCGGAAGCGGCGGTGACGGGCCCCGACAACCCATCGATCTCGACGTTCCGGTCGGTCTGGACGTTCAAAACGTCGCGTGCGTCGCGGTACAGGACGCTCGTCGGCACCAACTGCTTGCCAGCGGGTCCCGCCGGGTCCCACAGGAGCTGGACACCCGCCAAGCCCAGGTTCTCGAAATATTCCAGCCGGATGTTGTGGAACCCGGCGGAAAGATACATGGAGGCGGAGGATTTCTCTTGGAAGGAGTGCAACCCGCCGTTGTCCACGACCGGAGTCGTTGAGCCGTCGATGAAGAGGCGCGATCCGTCGTCCGAGTCCAGGAAGAATTGATAGACGCCGGCCGTGTCGATCTTGATCTGTCCGGTCCAGAGGGCCGCGAACACGTCCGAGTCCGCCATGCCCGGCCAGGCGCTCCCCGTGGCCGGGAAATTGACCTGGGCGTCCACCCGGGTCATGTCGGGCGACAAACTGTTGAAGTCGGGGAAGGTCGTGATCTGGGTCACGCCGTTCAGGTAGTAGTACTCGCCCAGGAGCCCGGCGTCCTGGCCCACGCTGCCGCCGGCCCAGTTGGCGCGCCCGAAGACGATATACACGACGCTGTGGCCGTCCCCGGAGCCGGTGTAGGCAACGGATATGTCGCCGTAGCCGTCCCCGTTCACGTCGCCCGCGGCCGAGATGACGCAGTGGTCGTCCGCCGTGCCGATGAGCACGGGCGCGGGGAGCTCCAGCGTGATGGGAGGGCTGTACTTGTTCGGGTCCAAGCCGTCGGCCGTGCCGAAGGCGATACGGGCGTAATTGTGGAAGCCGCCCGAGCCGTCCGGCACGTGGTCCCGGATCGAGACGACCGCGTCGTCGAAGCCGTCGCCGTTGATGTCCCCCAGCGGGATCACCACCGGCTGCCCGGTGAGGTCCGACTCGTCGAAGGTCTGCGAAGCCTCGGTGACCGGAACGTGGAGGCTGTCCCCCAAGGGATCGACGAACCGGATTCGATAGAGGCCGGGGCCGAAGGGCAGGATCAGTTCCGGTCCCGCGACGTGCGCCAGGGATTCGTCGCCGATGTTGTCCACCCCGAGATGTCCCGTGGTCGGGACGTTGTCCGGGTTCAATTGCAACGCACCCGCGAGGTCCGCCACGCCGTTGGAGGTGAGGTCGGCAGTGTTAAGGAATTGAGCCCCCTCCGGCTCCTCGAACCGCCAATAGCCCACCAATCCGGCGGAGTCCGGGGCCACCGTCCGGAGATAATCGTGCTGGATCTGGCTGTCGGTGCGAACCACGCTCCAGAGGCGCACCTCGTCGATCTCGCCTTTGAAATTATTGATCAACGCGCTCGACTCAAAGGTCCCGCCGAAAAGGAGGTCCGAGCTCGGGTTGGAGGGGGCGCTGTTGGAACCGACGGTCCCTTCCGCCGCCAGCGCGCCGTTAATGTAAAGCTTCATGATGCCCGAGTCCCGATCCATGACGGCCGTCACGTGGGTCCACTCGCCGGCCTTCACCGTGTCGCTCGCCGTGCTGATCGTGTCCTGGCTGGCCCCGTCGCCGGTCGCGAAGTACAGGTAACCCTGGCTGTTGAGCCAGAGCGTGTAGGTGCGCCCGGCCACGCTCGGGGACGATTCGTCCCCTTTGTAAATCAAGGGCATCCAGCTCGCCCCGCCGAAATCGAGGGATCCATCCACGTTCGAAGCCACATCCGCCTTGAACCATAGTTCCAGGGTGAGGGTGCGCGTGATGTCTAAGCGCGGATCGGCCGCCACCACGACCCGATCGTCGGCCCCGTCCAGGGACACGGCATGGCCTTCCGTCCCTGTGGAGGGCTCCAGCTCCGTGGTTACGTGCAACAAATAGAAGTCGGGAACGCCGGAGAATTTCTCCCGCGGGACCAGCTGGATGGGTTGATCGGGGTCCGCCGTGTTCTCGGCGGCGAAAAGGAAGGCCCGCAAATTCTCTCCCGTGGGGACCAAGCCCCCCTCGCCCTGGACCACCTCCTCCACCTGGATCATGTCGTCGGTCACGAGCGCGCCCTGGGAATCGCCGAAGCGCTTTTGGGCCTCGGGGACGGAAAGGATGTACCAGTCCCCGTTGTCGTCCAGGTCCACGTTCAGCCCGTCAATCGTGGTGCCGGCGCTGATCGTAGGGAGCTGGGCGGCCAAGCTGACCAAGTCATTCCGGTCCATCTCCCCGCCTCGGGTGACGAACTCGAAGTCGTCGGGGATGAGCGAGGTGTTCCCGACGATCAAGTCCTCGCCCGCCCCGCCGTCCAGAATGTCGTCGCCGCCGCCGCCGAAGATGACGTCGGAGCCGTCGTCCCCGTAGATCTTGTCCGCCTGCGCCCCGCCGAAGAGGCGGTCGTTGCCGGGTCCCCCGTGGATCTCCAAACCCCCGATGGTCGCCCCCGCCTGGAAGTCTCCAGGCTTGATCCCCCACTCGCTCGTCGTGTTCGGGAAGACGTACTCCGGGTCGGCGCGCACGATGTCGTCGCCCGACATCGTATCGATCTCAGTTTTCTCGACGCTGATGGTTTGGTAGAAGCTGTAACGTTGCAAATAAATGGGTGAACCCGCCGTCGTGGGCGCGAAGCCGAGTTGCGTCACCATGGGGTCGTTCGGGTCCGCCCGAAGCTCCAACCCTTGCCCCTTGGACCGTAACCGCAAAATGCCATCCGGGAATTCCACGGTCACGATCGGCAATCCGTTCGCATCCAACCCGAAAGCGGCGTTAATCGCATCTTGAAGCTGCCCGGCCAGGTCTGTGATGTTCTGGGCGTTGACGATGTGCTTGGTGATGGTGAGGAACTCGTTGTCCGTGGCCGCTCCGTGGGGCGCCCGCAACTGGAAGGTCACGGTCCCGTCGAATCCGTTCAGGGGGGCCTGGCTGTTCGCGCTCACCACCTCCTGGTCCACCACGAAGCACTGGTTGGCCGTGTCCCAGGGGACGCAGGTGAATTCGTATCGGCCCAAATTCCGATCGTATCGAATGGATACCCAATCCGGAATGGGACGGCTCTGGTTATCCAGGTCGCCGCCTTGGAATAAAATCCGGTCGTTGCCGGGGCCACCGTCCATCCGGTCGGTCAGGGTGGGGATGTAGGTCTCGGTGGTCCCGTTGATGAAGGGC
>PMLF01000265.1 GCA_003158755.1 Elusimicrobiota bacterium
TCATCGCGGGCAGAACGCATTGCTCGTAAGGGGAAATGGGCAGAAACCGGGGGGTTTTCGGCTCCGCGATCCCGCGCACGATCATCCGCCCCTTCAGATCCCAAACCACGAAGTCGTCGATGATCTCGGTCACCTGGGCCACCAAGGTCAACGAATCCCGCTGGAGCCGGGGATTCATGCTTTGAATGGAGGGAAGTTTCGCCAACTCATCCACGGTCTGGCGGGCCTTGGCCAATTCCTCATCGACTTGGACCGCCACGTTTCGCGCCATCACGAACTCGTCCTGCTGTTTTTGCCGTTTCAAAGACTCTTCGCTTTGGCGGATCGAAAAATAGCCGGTGGACAGAGTGCCGAACAGGACGACGGCGATCAAAGATCCCGTCAGTTTGAAACGCAAACCGAGAGGGCGTCGCAGCCAAGAGCGGGCTTTCGACTCCGCCCCGGAACCGCTCGGAGGAAGCGCCGGGCGGGATTCATTCCGAAGAGCTTCCACGATTTCCCCTCCCGGGATAACCGAACCTAATCCTTAGGACACCCGCACCAGGTGGTTGCCGCCTTTCTTCTTGGCTTCGGCCAGGGCTTTTTTGACGCGGTCCATCACCTGGGCATGGTGCTTGAATCCGCCGGGCATCACGTCGACGAAACCGATGGAGACGGAAAGGAAAGGCTTGGGCTTGCCGTCCTTGCCCAGGCGGTGACCCCGCTCGCGGGACGCCTCGTCGTATTGCATGGGGAGCAAGGCTTCGGCGTTCTCCAAAATGCGCGCGGCGATGACCTCGGCGCGGGCCGGAGTGGAGATCAACCCGAAGTCGTCCCCGCCGAGGTGGGCCACGGTGTCGTTGCGGTTGCCGAGTTCAACGACGGCGCTGCGCAAGATGGTGCCCAGGAGCCGCAACAGGCCGTCTCCCCGCTCGAACCCCATCTCCTCGTTGAACGCCGAAAGACCGTCGGCGTCGACGAGGCCCACGCTGAAGGATTCCTCGGCGGCCAGGCGCCGCTTAACCTCCTCCTCCATCGTCAGGCTCCCCGGAAGTCCCGTTAGGGGATTGGAAGCGATGTTCTGGCGGGTGCGTTCGATCAAGCGTTCCACCCGCGCCAGCAGTTCGATGGGCTCGAACGGTTTGGAAATGTATTCATCGGCGCCGAGTTTGAAACCCGTCAGGCGGTCTTTGATGGCCGTCAGGCTGGTGACCATGATGATGGGGATCAGGCAGGTGCCGGGGTCCTGCCGGAGCCTTTGGCAGACCTCGAACCCGTGCATCTTGGGGAGCAGGACATCCAAAAGAATCACATCGGGACGCTCCGTCCGGGCCTTGGCCAGGGCTTCCTCGCCGTCCATGGCGACCATCACTTGGTACTTCTCCGATTCCAACATGTGCTGGAGAAAATCCACCAAGTCCCGGTCGTCCTCCACCAGAAGCACCCTCGCGTTGTCGACGCCCATAAAAATCTCCTCCTACTCCGATTTGTACGTCAGATAGATGCCCACAGGCAGCCCCTCGGTTTCACCGCCGCGGATCGCTTTCAAGCTTACATTGGTTTTAGGCGGAGTGCGACCGATGGCATCCACCAAAACTTCCAGAACGTCCACCGTACGGACGTTAAACTCGACGATCAGCCCTCGTGGATTTCCAGTCGATTCACCCTCATTCCGCGCGCACGAAGGGCAGGACGACGTCCCGCCCCTGCTTATATGCGCTCAGGGTTTCATTCTGCACGGGGCCTTCCGTCAATAGGTCGATGTAGGGAGGCGCCGGATATCCCTTGAGGGCTCCGCCGAAGCGATCCGGTCCCGGCTGCTCGGCCACCGGCATGGGCGCGGGCTCGCTCCCCCCCGGCGAGGAAGGCGACCGTCCCATGACGGCCACGGCGAACCCCCAATCCTCGGGTTCCCCTCTCAAATATTTTCGCGGCACCGAGACCTCGATCACCCCCGGAGCGACGACCTTCACCGGCAGGGTCGCCACGCGCCGGGGACCTCCCCCTTGCCAGGGCTGGTAAAGCCGCGCCCCCCACCCGTCCACGCTCAAAGCGAACTCCCAGGCGTTCTGAGGCTCCACCTGGCCCGGACGTCCCGGGAGGAGAATCTCCGACCCGGCTCCCGGCAGATGATTGATGTCGATGTACGTGTCGATCAACTCCAGGCTGAACCCGCCCGGAGCGCCCGCCGGGTTGGCCAGGGCCGCCATCTCCCATCGGAACACCACTTCCGCCGGCCGGGGTTCCACGCGAAAATACCTCAGGTCCCACGCCCCCACCGGAATATTGGAACCCGTCGGATAGAAAAAATCCCCGGGTCCTCGGTCATCCTTGGAGCCGTCCCGCCAAACCAACGTCGCCCCATCCCGACGGAAAAAAGCCTCCGAGCCCTCCTCGGCGGCGCCCTCGCCTCCGCCGGAGAAGCCTTGCCGAACCGCCGCCGGCGGCGGTTCGCCCAAGAAACGGAACACCTGCTCAAGGGAGGCCAAAAATTCCCGCTTCCATTCGGCCGAGCGGGCGTTCGTCGCGTCGGCCCCCAGATGGAAAAACGTTTCGCCGTTCTCCGCCGCGAAGATCCCGCGGACGGCGCGATCCAGCGTCTGCACGCTCGCCTTCCCGGAGTTCTTGAAATCCTCCACCGCCTTCCGGGTGATCCCCAGCAACTGCCACGCCCGGTTCTCGTCGGATTTCCCGATCCATGAAGACAAGTCCGACGGGGTCCAACGCTCGGACGGACGGAGGACGTCGTCCCCCGCTTCGGAAGGCGTCACCCAACGGACTCCCCCCGACGACATCAGAACATCCAACGCCGACAACTCCTCCATGGTTTCCACCTGCATCGGAGCCCGGAAACGGGGAGGGTTCCCGCCGGAGACCAAGTTGCCCGCCAGCCAGGCGCGCCGGACGGCGTCACCCCCTCTCGTCGGGAAAGGCGCCCCGACGGCCACCGTCGGCCCACCGGCGTCGTAGAAGCCGGGCCGCGCTTTCGCGCCCAGGTAAAACCACCGGATCCCCAATTTGGCCAGGGGCTGCAACTCCGGGCCGACGACCGCGCCCCAAGGGACTTCCAAAACGGACGGGGACGCGCGCCAGCGACGGTGGTAAACGCTCTTGGCCAGGGCCGCTTGTCCGATGACGTCGTCGGGCCACTGGAAAGATTGCGGAACGGCGACCGTCGTCACCGTTGAGAGCTTAACCAAATCGCCGTCGGTGATCAAAGCGAGGACCGGACGGTCCGGAAGGGTTAAAAGGAACTCCACTTGATGGCGGGCCGCCAGGTCCCCAAGGAGGGTTTTGGCCTTGCGGGACGGTTCGTCCTCGCCGAAGAAATTCTCCGGCAGGATCAGCCCCAGGTGAAGTTGCGGCCGGGCCGCCAGGAACTCGGCCACCGGCAACGGCGGTTGTCCCGACCTCACCGCCCAAAGCACCACGGCGGGGACGCCGGCTCCCGGCGGAGGAAGGACCGGCGTCACCGGCGGAGGAGGCGGCACAACCACCGGCGGCGTCGCCGGCGGAAGAGGCGCGGGGTGATATCGCACGGGCCCCAGACATCCCGCCAAGAGCAGGATCGCGGAGGCCTCCAAAAGAAATTTCCTCATTCCCAAAAGATCACGTAAGGCATTGCACATTGGCCTCCCCCTTTGAAAAAGGGGGATCGAGGGGGATTTGATTCTCGACGCCGGACGACGGAGAAATCCCCCCTCACCCCCCTTTTTCAAAGGGGGGAACACAATCGCATTTTTCATCGTTTTGGTGAGAGGGACTCGTCGGGAACGGTCGCTTATCTGAGCTTTTGGGCTCATTGGATTTCCAGCACCGACGCCTCTTTCGGAGCGGGCGTCCGGTCGGGATTGGACGGGTCCAAGGTCCATTTTCCGTCCACCTTGAATTTGTAAAGGTATCGTCCGGGGGCGAGAGTAAGCGTGGTCTCCCACGCCCCATTTTCACCGAGGGAAAGAGGCGTTCCGGCGGCGTCGAACCCATTGAACGATCCGCCCAAGAGAACCACCTTGGCCCCTGGGGCCTCCAGGCGGAACACCACCGCCCGGGGTTGTTTCACCGTTGCCTCGATGGGCGCTTTTTCCGCCGGGACGGAGACCGGGGTTTCCGGCGCCAAAAGGTCGGAGACGTCGAGGTCCTTCATGGCTTGATACCGTACGTACGCCTCCACCCATCGCCGACCGGACACGAAAAACGCCGCGCCGGCCACGGCCAGGAATAGGATCGCCCGCAAAACAGATAGGAAGGAAGGCGGTTGAAACGGGGGCCGCGCTTTGACGGAAGAAGGCTTAGGCGTCGGCGGCGGAGCCGTCGGAGACGCCGTCGAGGGAGACGGCGGAACCCCGAGGGACGACGGAGCCGCCGGCGCGACGGCCGGGGGCGCGCTTTCTACCTTGTCTTCGCGAGAAGATGAATCGCTCGTTTCCACACGCCCTCCCGCCCGAACCCTCCGGGCTTCGTCACCCACCAAGATTGATCCCGAACCCCCGACGACACCGTCAGCGGGACTCCCCGGTCCACTTCCGCGGTCACCCGCCACCGACGGACGTTGAGGGCTCCGGCCAAGGCGGCGGCGGTTTCGCCGCCGGTAACGGCGAACCGGCGAATCCCATATCGCCGAGCTTCTCGGACCGCCTTCCGGATCAGCGACCGCAACACTTCGCGAGGATCGCCCCGCTGAGCCGGGACCGAAACCACAAAAACGTTTTCCAAACTATGGATCGCACCCAACTGAGCCCGAGACTTCGGATGCGCCGACCCCGACACCAGCAACACCGGGGGTCGTTTAATTCCGTCATGCCGGCGAAGGCCAGCATCCAGGGTTTGAAACGGTTTCTTGGAACCAGCCTTACTGCCTGGACCCCGGCTTTCGCCGGGGTGACGATTTCCCGCCAAAACCCGCGCCAACGCCGCCGCGAACCCCGCCGATCCGACCGCCGACCGAACCTTTCCTTTTATCGCCTCGGCCGCAACCCGCCGCAAAACCTTTTCATCCTTCACGTCGGGGATCCAAAACCCGTCCCCGACGATATCCGCCACCCGGTCCGTGCGCAGCGGGTGGCGGGGATCCCGCCCAAAGGCCGTGCGGTGAAGCGGGACTCCTTCGAGCCGAAGCCGCCCGCCTTCGACCGTCCGTCCCGCGGCGGGAAACGCCGGGACCACCGGGACCCGTTCGGGATTCCCCGTGGCGAGGCGAAAAGCGTCCAATTCCGCGCGGACGGGACCTCTTAAGGTGGAGTCTATTTTCTTATAAACGAAGGAGGCGCGCCACTGCCGGAAGAGCCCCGCCGCCCGCCGAACCCGCTTCCCCGCCTCCTCGTCAGAAAGACCCCTCGACTCGGTGGAGATCACCCAAACGTCCGCCCGCGACCTCTGTCCGGACGGAGGCCACAGGAAAATCTCCGTACGGAACCCAGCCCGCTCGAAGGCCAGCGCCGCGTCCCCCGCCCCCGTCAAGTCGTCCGCCAGGACGCCGATTTTCAAAGGAGTCCGCCGTACAAAAAAAGAGCCCCCGCCGGCGGACCGGCGAGGACATTTGAAATCTCTCTCATCCCGCGTCCTCGGCCAAAAAGGGCCTTAGGACGAAACGCGCCCCCCGCTCCTCGGCCGCCCGGCGGACCGCGTCGGCGTCCGGGGCGGTCCCTTCGACGGCCGTCACCGTCGTCTCCGGCACCCGGCCGACGCACGCCGAAATAAAGTCCAAAACCGACGCCAGCGCTTTGCCGCGGTATTCGGGAAGGGGCCGCATGATTTCTTCGTAGCGGAGCGGATCGACGGTGTTTAGGCTGATCGACACCGCGTCCAGGAACCGCGCCAGGTCCGGCGTGACGTCGCGCCCGTTGATGAGGTTCCCCAAGCCCACGGTATTGAGGCGGACCCGCTTCGCCCCCCGGGACCGAAAGGCTCCCGCCAACTCCTCCATTTCCTTGATCCGGAACGTGGCCTCCCCGTAGCCGCAAAACACGACCTCGCGGAACACCGACAAATCCGCCGGGGCCGCGTCCAAAATTTCTTTCACCGACGGCTCCCCGGGCAATTTCAAGTTGAAACCCCGGTATTTGTAGTCCAGGGAGAATTTGATGCAGAACCGGCAGGCCGTGGGACACCGACTGGTGAGGTTGACGTAGAGCCCGTCCCCGTAGCGGTACACCAGGGAAAATTTTTCTTTCGTCGATGATTCCATGAGGAAATTATACCAGTTGCCGGGGTCAGCCCACCGGGCTGACGCCGTTTTCTCCGGGCGCGTAGTAGGGATGGGAACCATGAACGTGGTCGGTGGCGTCCAAAACCTCGGACACCTCAGGCACTTGGGAGAGGATGGCGCTCTCGACGCCGCCTTTCATGGTGGAGGACGCCGCCGCACAGCCCTGGCAGCCGCCGTTCATGGTCACGTACACCGTCGATCCTTTCACGGAAGCCACGTCCACCCGTCCGCCATGGGCGGCGATGAACGGGTTGATGTCCTTTTCCAGGACGTCCCTCACCCGCTCAAAGATTTTTTCTTCGGACCCTTTTCGCCGCTTAGACGGGACCACCAAGGGTTGAACACCCGAGCGGATCAAGTCCCGAACCGTCTTCGCCACGCGCTTTCCCAGGACCGGCCAAGGCTCCTCGCCGATTTTCTCCACGGTCAACCGGTCCTCGGACACCCAAACCTGGGCCACGCCGTCCAGCCGGAAGAGGGCCTCCAACAGGGGCGACCCCTCGGCCATCTCCGAGCTCGCGCAGTTGAAGGACCCTTTCGGGAACAAAAGACGCCCCACCGTGAACGAGCACACGCGGGCGTTGGCGGGATTGATCTGGGCGGAAACGGGAATATTATCGACGGATTCCATGGGAGAGCTCCTCCCATGATTGTACCAGGTTTGCACCCGCCTTTCTCCCCTCCTTCGCAAGGAGGGGCGGGGGGAGGTCTCAA
>PMLF01000041.1 GCA_003158755.1 Elusimicrobiota bacterium
GCATGGCCCCCGCGACATTGACGGTAAAGTTAAGGATGGAAAGTTCGGGAGAAAAGAGGTGAAACCACGGCTTAGACTCCGGCTAAATCCTTGCCGGCTTTTTCTAGGAGTTTCAACTTTTCGGGGGTTTGGGCCTCGAGGTAGATTCGGATGAGGGGTTCGGTGCCCGAGAGTCGGACGCCGAGCCAGCTTCCGTCGGTCATGAGGAACTTGTGACCGTCGGTCTCGACGATGCGCCGGACGGCGAACCCGGGAAACCGGGTCGGAGGAGAGACGCGAAGGCGCGTCTTCAGAGCGTTCATCTTGTCCGACGGGAGATGGAAGTTGAGGCGGCTGGTCAAGAAAGGCCCCAACTCGTCTTGAAGGGCCTGCAAAGTCTTGCGCAAAGGCTTCTTGGTGAGAGCGACGATCTCGGCCGCCAGCAGACAAGCCAGGATACCGTCTTTCTCCGGAACGTGGCCGCGGATGGTGAGACCGCCGGATTCTTCTCCACCCATCAAGAACGCGCCCCCTTTGGACGGATAAATGGATCCTTCCCGCTGCATGATCTCGCCGATGAACTTGAAACCGACGGGGGTCTCTTTCACTTCCAAACCGTGCTTCTTGGCCACGGCGTCGAGGAAATGGGATGTCATGACGCTCCGGGCCACCAGGCCCGAGGTCCAGCCGCGGGTCTTCACCAGGTGGTCCAGCAGGAGAGGAAGAAATTCATTGGGAGAGATGAGCGTGCCGTCGACGTCCATGATGCCGAACCGGTCGGCGTCGCCGTCGGTGGCCAGGCCCAAGGACGCCTTTTGCTTCTTCATCTCGGAGAACATCCCGTTCAAGTTTTCTCGGTCCGGGGCGGGACCTTTCCCCCCATAAAGCACGTTTCGCTCCGTGCGAAGGGACGTCACCTGGGCGCCGCATTGCCGGAGGAACTCGTCGAGGTATCCGTGACCGGAGCCCCAAATGGCGTCGGTGACAACGCGGAGCTTCGCCTTCTTGAGCAAATTGACGTCCACTAAGGACTCGAGCTGCTTGAAATAGACCGGGATGGGCTCCAGGGGGACGATCAGGCGCTTTTTGAGGCCCGTAATTTCTTTGGCGGACTTGGGTTGGGATTCGCCTTCGAGGTAAGGCTCGCACGCCCGTTCGATGCGCGCGGTGATCTCCGGCAGAGCGGGGCCGCCCCAGGCGGTGTTGAACTTGAATCCGCAATAGGCGAAGGGGTTGTGGCTGGCGGTGATGATGACGCCGCCCGCGGCCTTTTGCCGGATGACCTCGAAGGCCACGACGGGCGTGGGCGTATCCCGTTGGCAGAGGCTGGCCTCGATACCGTTAGCGGCGAGGACTTGGGCCACGGTGTGGGCGAACTCGTCCGCCAGGAAGCGGGTGTCGTACCCCACCACGACCGGATGGTAGTGCTGTCCGTCGGCGGTCAGCACGTCCGCGACGGCCTGAGCGGCCACCCGGACGTTCCAGAAGGTGAACTCGTCCGCGATGATCGCGCGCCAGCCTGAGGTTCCGAATTTTATAGTCATTGTCGTCGGGAAATTGAAAACGTGGGCGGAGGATACTACACCCGCCCCCGTCTGTCAAATAGGCGTTCCTTCCCTTCCGGCGAAATCGCGGAAAACCCGGATGAGCTTCAGGGTCCAAGGGCCGGGAACGCCCGTCCCGATCACACGGGAATCGAGTTTTACGACGGAGACGATCTCCGCCCCGGTGCCGGTGAGGAACACCTCGTCGGCGGTGTGGAGATCGTAGGGGGTGAAGAACTTCTCCTCGACGGTTAATCCCTGGGCCGCCGCCAGGTCCATGACCGTTNNNNGCCTCGATCTTGGCGAGGATGTTGTTCAAGTAGTTGAGTGACTTGATGTTGGGATTGAGCGACTGAGGGCTCGTCCGCCGCGTCGAGACCGTCGCCAGCTCCAACCCCTTGGTGTAGCACTCCTCGGGGTAAAGGGCGATCTTGTCGGCGATGATGAACGTCGTGGGGCGGGGACATTTCCGCGGATCAAGCCCCAGATCCCCTATGCCGCGGGTGACCACGGCGCGGATATAACCGTCGGCGATGGCGTTGGCGCGGCAGGTGTCTAGGACCGCTTTCTCCATTTCCGCCGGAGAAAGGGGGATGTCGAGACAGATCGCCCGAGCCGACCGGTAGAACCGGTCCAAGTGCTCCGTCAGCTTGAAGACCCTTCCGTTGTACGCCCGGATGCCTTCGAACACGCCGTCGCCATAAAGGAGGCCGTGATCGAACACGGAAACGACCGCCTGCTCCCGGGGAACCAATTTTCCATCGAGCCAAATTTGGAGGGACTTGGAGGCGTCGGAGGGAGATGGATTCGTCTTCAGGGTTTCCGTTTTCACGTGCGAACTCCTTATTAAACCAAGGCAAAAGGAAAAAGGTAAAAGGAAAAAGTTAGGAACGATTTCTAAATCTTTCAATATGAAACGACGTTTTCCTTACTTTTTCCTTTTTACTTTTACCTTTTGCCTTTCCTTTCTTCTAGATCAGCCTACCGTCCACCAACGTGAGCCGGCGGTCGGCCCGTCGGGCCAAGGCCTCGTTGTGGGTCACCAAAACCAAGGCGGCGCCCCGGGCGCGGACGCCTTCTTCCAAAAGATCTTCCACCTTCCCGCCGTTTTCCCGGTCCAAGTTGCCGGTGGGCTCGTCCGCCAGGACGAGGGCCGGCTCGACGACGAGGGCGCGGGCCAAGGCCGTCCGTTGCTGCTCTCCGCCGGAAGTCTCCGCCGGGCGGTGGGAGAGCCGGTGCCCGAGCCCCAAACGTTCCAAAATCGGGAGGGCCTGTCGGCGGGCGTCCGTTTTCGATTCGCCGCGCAGAAACAGCGGGATCATAACATTTTCCAAAACGGAAAAATCCGGCAGGAGATGGTGAAATTGGAACAGAAAACCAATCTTCCGGTTGCGCATTTCGGCGGCCTTTTTGGCTGACAGGGTGGACGCCTCTTCGCCGAACAAGCGGAGAGTTCCCCCGTCCGGAGGGGTCATGAGTCCGAGGAGGTGGAGCAGGGTCGATTTCCCCGCGCCGGAGGGTCCCCAAACGCAGACGAACTCGCCGGGCGCGACGGAGAAGTTCACGCCCTTCAAAACCGGAGTGGCTCCGAAAGTTTTCGTCAGGCCTTCGGACTCGATCAAGGGGGTCATTGGCGGATGGCCGTCAGGGCGTCGAGTTTGGAGGCGATACGAGCGGGGTAGAGCGTGGCGATGAGGACGATCCCCAACGCCGCGCCGGCCACCATCATCACGTCCGACGGAACGACCGTCACCGGCAGGCGCTCGACGTAATAAATGTCCGCCGGAAGTTGAACGACCTGATAGGTCTTTAGAAACCAGGAGATGGCCAAGCCCAACAGGGTTCCGGACCCCGTGCCGAAAAGACCCAGCAGAAGTCCCTTGATCAGGAACGCGCGGCCGATGAGCCCTTCCGTGGCGCCCATGGCCTTAAGTATTCCGATCTCCCGTGTTTTCTGGGCCGTGACGAGGATCAAGTTGGAGAGGATGGTGAACGCCGCGACCAGAGTGATCAAAGCGAGAATGAGGAACATGACGACCTCGTCCAATTTAAGGGCCGCGAAGAGGTTCCGGTTCATGGCCAGCCACGACCGCACGTAGGCCGACGAGCCGAGGTTTTTCTGGATCCGGAACGAAACGCCGAAGGGGTCGTCGGGGTCTTCCACTTTGACGCCGATCCCCGACCAGGAATGAGGTTTGTCGAACGCCTGTTGGGCCACGGGCAAGGAGAGCACGGCGAGGTTGGCGTCGTAGTCGTAGAGCCCGGTCTCGAGGGTTCCACCGACGGAGAGGCGGTGGATCGCCGGCAACCCCCCGAAGAGGGACGCGGAAGGAGAAGGCACCACCAATAAAAGAGAATCCCCCTCGGAAACGTTCAGGGTACGGGCCAGTTCCGTGCCCAAAAAAACCGTCGGCGTGCTGGAAGAGAGAGACTCCCACCGGCCGGTCCGGACGTGGCCGGAAAGTCCCGTCACGGCGGACTCCCGGATCGGGTCCACTCCTTTTACGATGACGCCCTGGGTGGTGGAAGCGCCCTTCAAAAGCCCCTGCTCCATGACGAACGGCGACCAAGCCACGACTTCCTTGATCCCGGAAAAAACGGACGAGTAATCCCCCTCCGGCATCGAGCCGGTCTGGGAGAGGACGATGAGGTGGGGTTGAGCGCCCAAAATTTTGCGGCGGATGTCCTCGCGGAATCCCGTCATGACGGCCAAGGTGGCGATCAACGCCGCCACTCCGACGGTGACGCTGGCCACGGCGATGACGCTGGTCAGCGTCCCGCCTAAGGTGTAGCGGTTGCCGCGAAGGTATCGAAGGGCGAGGAAAAAGGAGAAAGGCATCTGGTTCAAAAAAGAGATGTCACCCCGGCGAAAGCCGGGGTCCAGGGGTTAAGACGGAATTTTAGAATCCGTTTCAAATCCTGGATACCGGCTTTCGCCGGTATGACTACATTAGAAAATTGCATTTCGGTCAGGACGGCCGCAACAGCGGGAACAAGATGACTTCGCGGATGGACTCGGTGCCGGTCAGGATCATGGTCAATCGGTCGACGCCGATGCCGAGGCCTCCGGCGGGCGGCATGCCGTGCTCTAAGGCGATCAGGAATTCCTCGTCGGAGGGCATGGACTCGGCATCGCCGGCTTTGCGGGCGGCGGCCTGGGCCTCGAAGTGTTTGCGCTGGACGTCGGGGTCGTTCTGCTCGGAATAGGCGTTGGCCACTTCCTCGCCGCAGAGGAAGAGCTCGAAGCGCTCGGCGACTTCGGGGTGGTCGGCGTTCTGCTTGGCCAGGGGAGAGAAGGCCGACGGATAGCCGAAAAGGAAAGCCGCCGTCCCAACGTGGGGAAGGATTTTCTCATCTAGTATGGTATCGAAACATTTATGAGCGGGGAGCTTGTCGGAGATGGCCAGTCCCAGCTTGCCGCAGGCCTCGCGCCAGCCGTTATTCCGGCACAAGTCGTAGTAATCCAACTGGAGCTGTTCCTTGAAGAGGTCGGGGAGGTTCAGCCGCGCGAAGGGTTTGTCCATGTCGGCCTTCTGGCCGCGGTATTCGAAAACGAGGTTCTCGGTCCCCCGCCGCACCTGGGCGGCGCAGGCCTTGATGAGCTCCTCGGCCAGGTCCATCATGCCCTTGTAGTCGGTGTAGGCCTGGTAGGCTTCCATGATCGTGAACTCGGGGTTGTGGCGGGTGTCGATGCCCTCGTTGCGGAACGCTCGGCCGATCTCGAAGACGCGCTCCAAGCCCCCCACCAGCAAGCGCTTCAAGTAAAGCTCCGGCGCGATTCTCAGATATAAATCCATGTCGAGGGTTTCATGGTGAGTGATGAAGGGACGGGCCGCCGCGCCGCCGGGAACCGGCTGCATGACGGGGGTTTCGACTTCGAGGAAGCTTTTGGCTTCCAGCGTCCGACGCAGCGTGGAGACGACCGCCCGACGGTCCAGAAAGCGGCGGCGCACCTCCTCATTGGAGAAGAGGTCCACTTCCCGACGACGATATCGGACTTCCACGTCCGTCATGCCGTGGAACTTCTCCGGCGGAGGGCGGACCGCCTTGGAAAGGAGCCTCCAGGAGGCCACGCGGATCGTTATTTCCCCAGTCTTGGTGCGGAAGGGGGTCCCGGCGAAGCCCAGGTGGTCCCCCAGGTCCACGTGTTCCTTGAAAAAGGTGAAGGCCTCGCCCAAATCGTCCTTGCGGAGGTAGACCTGCACGCGGCCCGTCCGGTCCTGGAGGTGGGCGAAGATGATCTTGCCCATGTCCCGGCGGGTCATGAGGCGGCCGGCCACCGCCACCAATTCTTCGCTGGCGCCCTCAGGCCCAAGGGAATCGAACCGGTGGTGCACCGTCTCCGCCTGGGCGGTAACGTCGTAGCGGGTGGGGAAGGGGTTGAGGCCCGAGTCCCGATATTTCTCCAGCTTGGCGCGCCGCTGAGCGATTAAATCTTCGACGGGGACTTCGGTCCTTTGGACCGCCGTCTGTCCTCGGAGCTCCGCGGAGGGGGCGACGGGGATGTCGGCCTTTGGGCTGCCCTGCGTCCTGGCAGCCTCCGGCGTTTTGCCGGGGTCCGTCGTCTGTCCCCGAAGCTCCGCGGAGGAGACCGCCGAAGCGAGGACGGCTTCAGGAGAAACCTTCCCGGCGGCATCCTCCTTCATTTTGGGAAGAGGCGGAGGAGGCGCTTTTTCCTTGTTTTCGACGTGGCGGGCGTGCTCAGGGTGATTTTTCATAAGCGGGTGTTTTTTCTTTTTTCCTTCCAGGATTTCCTTGACGACGGACTTTAACCGGGCGACGTCGAAAGGCTTGGTCATGAAATCAATGATGTTGGGCGAAATCTCGCAGGCGTCCTTCATCCCGCCCTTGGCGGAAAGGACGAGGATGGGAATGTTTCTCGTCTCCTCTTCGGACGCCAAGTGCGTTGCCGCCGTAAAACCGTCCATCTTGGGCATCATCAGGTCCATCACGATGAGGTCCGGCTTCTCGTGATGGATGACCTCCAGAGCGTCCTCGCCGTCCTCGGCGTGGCGCAGGAGGTATCCCTCTTTCTCCAGGGCGATATGCATCAAACCGGCGACCGTGGCGTCGTCGTCCACCAGGAGGATCAACGGAAGACGTTTGTTGGTCATTCGAATGATTCTATCACGCCGCGGGAAAAAGTGTCCACCGCCGGCATCAAGAACTTTTCCCCAAGGCCCACTTCACGCGCGCGCGCAACGTGACCGGATCGAAAGGTTTCTCGATGAAGTCCACGATGTTGGGCGACGGCAGGAACGCGTCCCGCATGTCCTTTTTCGCCGTCAAGACGATCACCGGGATGGACTTGGCGGATTCGTCCCCGGCCAGCATCGCGGCGGTGGTGAAACCGTCCATCCCGGGCATCATGACATCCATGAGGATCAGATCGGGTCTTTCCCCTCGGACGAGGGAAAGACAGGCGTTCCCGTCGGTGACCCGGCGGAAGAAATAACCGTCCTCCTTCAGGCTGATCTGAATCAGCTCCGAGATCGGCGTATCGTCCTCGACGATGAGGATGGTCGGGGCGCGGAATGGGGCGGGCATGTTAATGAATCTCCTTCCTGCGGATTTTCCCCCACCTCCGTCATTTTAACCGTTTTATTAAGGGTTTATGGGGTTTTCCATAATTCCGGGAAAACGAAAACCCGATGGTCCGCGAACTGGCGACAAAACCCCTAAAAAATGAATCCGACCCGGCTTAACAAAAAATCACCCTCAATAAAAACACCGGCAAACCCAGCATCCGGCGAATCCGGCGAGGTTCCTGCGCCAGACGGAACAACCATTCCAGACCGAGGGATTGCATCCAGCGCGGAGCGCGGCCCAACCGACCGGACAAGACGTCGAAGCTCCCCCCCACGCCCATAACGACCTTGGCGCCGAAACGATCGATGTTGGCGTGGACCCAGGCGTCTTGAAAAGGAACGGCCAACGCGACGAAAAGGATATCGGGTCGGGCTTCCCTCACTTTTGAAACAACTCCATCTTCGCTTGGAGAAAGTGACGCCGCGACGCCGAGACGCCGCGACGCCGAGAAAAAACCGTGGTGCACGCCGACGATGTTCAAGCCGGGGTGGCGGATGATGAGTGTTTTGGCGACGGATGCAGCCACGCCCGGCGCGGCGCCGAGAAGGAATACGCGGAGAGACGTTTCGGCGGCGCGGGCGCACAGGCGGTCCATGAGCTCGATGCCGGGGACGCGGGAAAGACGATGCCCGCGGAGAAGCGCGGCGAAGACAACCCCGACGCCGTCGGGAACCACCAAGTCGGCGGCAGCGAAGGCGGCGCGGAGGCCGGGGTCTTTCTCCGCGGCCAAAATCATGAGGGGATTGGCGGTGATGATTTGGCGGGGACGCCGTTCACGAAGGAATCCCTCCGCTAAGCGGAGGGATTCCTCCATTCCGACGAAATCGATCGGAACACCCAGGATCGGCAGGCGGCTAATGGAAAACCTTTCCCAAACTCCCAAGAAGCAAGGGCGACGTCATTGCGAGGAACGATTTCAGTGACGAAGCAATCGAATTATAACGAGTCAACGGCGATTGCTTCGTCGCTTCGCTCCTCGCAAAGACCCTAGACGCCACCGTCAACGACCGGCGATGGCCTGCTCGGGGCTGGACATCTCCCGCTTCTCGCCGTCCTGCCGCAGACGGGCGGAGAGGACGTGAGAGACGCCCAGGGTTTCCATGGTGACTCCGTAGAGGACGTCGGCGGTCTCCATGGAGCGCTTGTTGTGGGTGATCATCAGGAACTGGCTCTGGCTCGTGAACCCTTTCAGGAGCGTGATGAACCGGGTGACGTTGGCCTCGTCCAGGGGAGCGTCCACCTCGTCCAGCACGCAGAACGGCGACGGGCGCACCATGAAGAAGGCGAACAGGAGCGCGATGGCCGTGAGGGCCTTCTCGCCGCCCGAGAGGAGCGCGATGTTCTGGAGCTTCTTGCCCGGAGGCTGGGCGAAGAGCTCGATGCCGGTGTTCTGCAGGTCGTTCTCGTCGGTGAGCCGGACGTCGGCCTCGCCTCCGGCGAAGAGCTGGCCATAAATCCCCCGGAAATTTTCCCGCACTTTGTCGAACGTCTCCCGGAACTG
Organism: Elusimicrobiota bacterium; assembly: GCA_003158755.1. Taxonomy (GTDB): domain Bacteria; phylum Elusimicrobiota; class Elusimicrobia; order FEN-1173; family FEN-1173; genus FEN-1173. Next base: position 8,614 of record PMLF01000041.1, read on the forward strand.
CAGCCGGGTGGAAGCGTTGATGTGCTGGATGGTCTTCAGCAGGTCCTCTTTTGCCTTGACCAGGTCCTGCTGCTGGGACAATAGGAAGTTGTACCGCTCCTCCAACTGGGCGTGCTCCTCGGGAGCGGTCAAGTTCACGGGGCCGATGCCTTCGACCTTCCGGCGGAGGCGTTCGAGTTCCGAGAGAGCCGGCGGCGCGGCGGGCGGGACGTAACCCTCCCGCGCTTCGGCAAGGCTCATGGAATATTTCTCGCGGAGTTGGGTCTCGAGGTTTTCCCGCTTGAAGCCCGCGTGGGAATGCTGGAGCTTTTTGTCCTGAAGCTGTTCCTGCATCTCATCGTGCCGGCTCCGCAACTCCGACAGGGCGTTCACCGCCTCGGTGAGACGGGCATGGAGGGATTGGCGCTCGGTATGGACGGTTTCCAAGGCTTCGGCGGCCTCTTGCCGTTCGCGGAGGCTGTTCTCGATGGAGGCTTTCGACTCTTCCTGGATGCGCCGCTGTTCCTCGATGCGCCCGGAGGAGCTTTCACGTTCCAGGGACTTACTTTCGATGGATTGGATCAGTTCGGCCAATTCGCTTTCGATGTCCGTGAGCTGTTTCCCCTTCCACCGCAGGCGCTCCTCCAAGCCGGACGCGCGCTCCTTCGCCACCGCCAGGGCGGAGGAAGCGGACAGCGCCTCGGACTGGCGTGCCTGGAGGGCTTCCTGAAGGACGTTCCATTGGCCCCGAAGGGATTCCTCCTCCGTCGCCGCCGAATCCAAACCGGCCGTCATCCCCTTGGCTTTTTCCGCCGCTTCCGCGCGCTCGGAGGAAACTTTCGCCATTTCCCCTTCGATGATCCGGATCTCCTCTCTCAGGAAATCCAGCGAGGAGCGGCGGCGTTCCATTTCCTGGGCGAAATAGTTCGCGGCGGCCTTGGCGGCCTCCAGGGACCGGCGGGCCTCTTCGTGGGCCTGAACCGCCGCTTTCCGGGCGGCGTCCTTCTCGGATTTCTCGACGGCCAGGTGAGCGACGTCCGAATCCCTCAGCTCCATATCTTTTTGGATGTTCCCCCGTCTCAACGAATCGAAGGCCGGAGGCACGGCCGTGTCGGCGCCGCCTTCCAGCATGCCTTCACCGTAAAGGGTGTTCCCCTGAGCCAGCCAGCCCCCGAGCAGGAAATCCACCGCGGGCCGGAAACGGTCCTCGATGCGGACCATGTCCAGGACGGACCGCTGGCCCACGGCCACCGGCTCTCGGCTTCCCGAGGGAAGACGGTCCAGGACCAGGAAGCGCGCGCGGCCTTTGCCCAAGGCGGTTAGATGGTCCAGGGCGGCGCGGGCATGGTCGAGAGTTTCGGCCACCAGGTCGTTGACGTGGGTCCCCAAGGCGCGGCGGACCAAGCCTTCGTCGGAATCGGAGACGGAGACGAGCTTTCCCAGAGGTCCGTGGACGCCCGGGAGCGAGGCCGCCAGGACGTTTTGCACGCCCTGGGCGTAGACGTCGGAGGACTCGTATTCGTCCTGGGCGTCCAACTGGGCTTTGAAGCGGAAGACGGAGTTCTGCGCGTCGGAGAGGAGCGTCGCCAACTCCGCGATGCGGACGTCAACGGCGGCGAGGGCTTCCATCGCCCGGGCGGCGTTCAATTCTTTATTGGCCGCGTCATCGGCAAGCCGTTTGCCTTCTTCGTCGCCTTCGGCCAGGGTTTGTTCCTGGACTCGGATTTTTTCCTGGACCTTGGCTTTCTCTTTTTCAAAGGAAGCCAATTGAGTTTCGAGGCGTCCTTCCAGGGACGTCTGGGCGGAAATCTCGTTATGGAGGCGGGAGCGCTCCTGGTTTTTCTTCCACAGGGCGTCCTGAAGTTCCTTGGCCTGGGCTTCGGCTTCCTTGAGGGCGCCGACTTTTTCGGCATGGACCTGCTCGGCGGCCTGGAGGCTCTCGGCGGATTCCCGGGACTGGCCGGCCTCGGCCTCGAGGGCTTCTTTCACTTCGACCTGAGTCTTTTCCAAATCCGTCCGGCGGGCGCGGGAACGGACGAGCTCGGCGTCCAGGACCATGTCGCGGTGGAGGATCTCTTCTTCGCGCTCGCGAGCCGTGGTGCCTTTCTGCTCGGCCATGGCGATGGCGCCGTCCACGTCGGAGAGCTTCCGGTTGAGCTCCACCAAACGCTCGCCGATCTCCGCTTCTTGCACCCGAAGTTCGGCGATGGTGGCTTCATAGGTGGCGATGCCGGCGTTCTTTTGGTGGATGTCGTTCTCGATCACTTGGAGGGCCTGGCCCATGGCGGAAATCTGTTCATCCAGTTGCCCGGCTTCCCAAACCCAATAGGCGACTTCGGTGCGGCGCAAGTCATCCTGGGCCTTCTGGTAGTTGCGGGCCTTGCGGACCTGGGCCTCGATCTTGTCCATCTGGTCCTTGGTCATGGCGATGACGTCGGAGAGCCGGTCCAAGTCCAACTGGGTGCGGTCCATCTTGCGGAGGGACTCCTCCCGGCGGGCCTTGTACTTGGAGATGCCGGCGGCCTCTTCGAAAAGTTCGCGCCTCTCCTCGGGACGGGCCGACAGGATGAAGTCCACCCGGCCCTGCTCCATGATGGAATAGCCTTCCTCGCCGATGCCGGTGTCGAGGAACATCTCGTGGATGTCCTTCAAGCGGCATTGGGTCTTGTTGAGAAAATATTCGCTCTCGCCGGAGCGGAACAGGCGCCGGGTGACGGTGACTTCGTTGTAATCGATGGGGAGAGTGTGGTTGGCGTTGTCGAACGTGAGGCTCACCTCGGACAGGTTGGAGGGAGCGCGGTTGGCGGAGCCGTTGAAAATAACGTCCAAGAGGACCTTAGACCGGAGCGACTTGGGCGACATTTCGCCCAAGCACCAGCGGAGGGCGTT
>PMLF01000185.1:0-7083 GCA_003158755.1 Elusimicrobiota bacterium
GCCGTACGTGTCGTGGAGGCGGAAGGCGACCTCGCCGGAAAGGACGGGAGCGTCGGCGGGTAGGCCGTCCGGAAGCCGGCCAATGACCCGCTCGTCGCGGGTCAGGTGGGCCATCGCCGCCTCGAGGTGGATCGTGCCGGTCTCGAGCGTGCGCGCGAACTGCGCTTCCTCCCGCCCGATCACCTTGAGGATCGTGTCGCGCTGGTCGACGAGATACGGGTAGGCGTCCTTCATCACGTCGATTACGACGCTGGCCGTCACCTCCATGAACGGCTCTCGCCTCCCGAGCAGGCGGCCGTGCCGCACGGCGCGGCGCAGGATCCGCCGCAGGACGTAGCCGCGACCCTCGTTGGACGGAACGATCCCGTCGGAAACCATGAAGGTGGACGCACGAGCGTGATCGGGGATCAAGCGGAAAGGCGCCAGGGCTTTCCCGGCGAGTCCTTTAGCGGAGCGGCCGAGCAGATCCTCGGTCTTCCGCATGTAAGGAGTGAAGAGATCCGTCTCAAAATTATTTGTGAAACCCTGGACCACGGCGGTCAGCCTTTCCAGCCCCATGCCTGTGTCAATGTTCTTTTTGGGCAACGGCTTCAGCGACCCGTCAGCTTGACGATCGAACTGGGTAAACACATGGTTCCACACTTCCATCCATCGGTCACAATCGTTCTCGGGACGGCACCGGGGTCCCGCGCCGCAGGTGCAAAGAGCTTCCCCTTTATCGAAGAGGATTTCCGAGCACGGCCCGCAGGGCCCCGTCGGACCCATGTTCCAATAATTCGTATCGGCGCCCATGCGCACGATCATGGACTCGGGCTGGCCGAGCTTCTTCCAAATCGCGTAGGCCTCGTCGTCCTCTTTGTAAACGGTGGAAATTAGACGTTTTCCGTCGATCCCCATCTCTTTCGTCAGGAACTCCCACCCCCAGGCGAGGGATTCGGCCTTGAAATAATCGCCGAAGGAAAAGTTACCGAGCATCTCGAAGAAGGTCAGGTGCCGGGCCGTGTATCCCACGTTGTCGATGTCGGTGGTGCGCAGGCACTTCTGACAGGAAACGGCGCGGTTGCCGGGCACGCTCTTCTGCCCGAGAAAGTGGGGTTTAAACTGGACCATCCCCGCCGACGTGAACAAGAGCGTCGGGTCCGAGGAGGGGAAGAGCGAATCCGACGGCACGACGACGTGCCGTCGGTCGCCTCTCTCGAAATATTCCAGGAAGCGCTCTCGGATCTGGTTCCCGGTGAAATTCATTATTCGGGTTTCCCTTTCAAAACAAGGATGCGGCTTTCCGCCCGTGCGACGGGGGTGCCGTCGGCTTTGGTGACCTCCGCCTGGGCGGTGACGAGGCGCTTCGAGTCGTCGACGATCCGGCCTTTGACCTTCAGCAATTCTCCGACGACGGCGGGGCCCAGGTAGCGAACGGTCACCTCCGCCGTGACCGCGGGGCCGTGGAGCTTCCAGACGAGGCGCGTCATGGCCTCGTCAAGCAACGTGGAAAGGATCCCGCCGTGCACGACGTTTTTCCATCCCTGGTAATGCTTGTCCGGGGTGAACTCCGTGAACGTGACCCGGTCCTCGATCCGCCAAACCAGGTGCAGCCCCGCGGGGTTCTTCTCCCCGCAGACGAAACAGTGGCCGTCGTCCTCAAAGTGCAATCGCTGGGATTCGGCCATGGGTCAGTGGCGGAAGTGCCGGACGTTGGTAACGATCATGGCGATGCCGTGCTCGTTGGCGGCGGCGACGGATTCCTCGTCGCGGACCGAGCCGCCGGGCTGGATGATCGCGGCCACGCCGATTTTCGCGGCCTCGTCCACGGTATCGCGGAACGGGAAGAACCCGTCGGAGGCCATCACCAGGGGCGCCGGGTTCAGGATCACTTTCTGCTGCTGCAGCTTCATGTGGGCCACTTTCAGCGAGTCAATGCGGCTCATCTGGCCCGCGCCGATTCCGGCGGTCGTGCGGCCCCGCGCCAGCACGATGGCGTTGGACTTGACCTGCTTGGCCACCTGCCACGCGAAGAGGAGCGAAAGCTGTTCCTCCGGCGACGGAGTCCGCTTGGAGACGACCTTCATGTCGACGGGCCGTGGCAAATCCTGCTCCTGAACCAGGAACCCGCCGGAAATCCTCCGCAAATCCCACTCGTAAGGATCGGATAAAAGGGTCGGCTGCTCCAGCAAACGCAAGTTCGTCTTTTTGGCCAGGATGTCCCGCGCCTCCGGGGCGAACCCCGGGGCGATAACGCATTCAAGGAAAAGCTTCGTAAGCTCCTGGGCGCTCTCCGCGTCGACGGTGCGGTTGAAACCCACGATGCCGCCGAAGGCTGACTGGGAGTCCGCCGCGTACGCGCCGCGGAACGCGGCCGCCGGGCTTTCGTCCTCGGAAACGCCGCACGGGTTGTTGTGCTTGACGATCACGCAGGCGGGGTTGGTGAAACCCGCCGCCAACCGCCAGGCGGAGTCGCAGTCCATGTAATTATTGAAGGACACCTGCTTACCCTGCAGCACCTTGGCGCCGACCACGCCCCAAGGTTTCCCGCCGGACTCGGCGTAGAGGGCGGCCTTCTGGTGGGGATTCTCCCCGTACCGCAAATCGGTCTTCTTCCGAAGCCCCGCCGTCAGCTCGACGGGAAACCCTTCCAGCTTCGCCTTTTGGCGCAGCACGGAAGCAATCACCGCGTCGTAATGGGCGGTGTGGGCGAAGGCCTTGGCGGCCATCCGCCGTCGAGTTTCCAGCGAGAAGGTTTTGCGCTCCGCCAACTCTTCAAGCAAAGGAGCGTAGTCCTCCGGGTCACAGACGGGCACAACGTGGCGGAAATTCTTGGACGCCGCGCGCAAAAGGGCCGACCCTCCGATATCGATGTACTCGATCAATTCATCCTCGGGAAGGTTGGGATCGGCGCAGGCGGTTTCAAAGGGATAAAGGTTGACGATCACCAGGTCGATGGGCGGAATCCCGTGCTTTTCCATCTCTTGAGCATGGGCCGGTTTTTCGCGCAAGCCGAGGAGCCCGCCGAAAATTTTCGGGTGCAGGGTCTTCACCCGCCCGTCGAGCATCTCCGGGAACCCGGTCACCTCCGCCACGTCTTTGACGATGATCTCCGCCTGCCGGAGGGCCTTGGACGTTCCCCCCGTCGAAAGGATTTCGATCCCCAGCTTGGAAAGCCCGCTGGCGAAATCGACGAGTCCGGCTTTGTTCCAGACGGAAATCAGCGCGCGCGACACGGGAGAATCGGTAGGCATCGGATGAAGACCTCGGCGGTGGATTTTTCAACTGTTCAATTTTTCACTCCCTCCCCCGTTTACGGGGGAGGGCTGGGGAGAGGGCGAACCGAAGCGAAAATCGCGCGATCTCCCAACCTGTCAGGGGACTACACTTCTTCCGGAGTGGACGAAAAATATCGTTCCAGCGCATCGCGGACGACGTCGGGGGAATACCCCTGCCGAGCCAGGAACCCGCCCAGCCGTCGGTAAAGAGTCTTTCGGTCCATCCCCGCCGTTTTCATGCGTTTGACGCGGCGGGCCAAAGCGTCCCGCGCCCGATCGATTTCGGTCGAGGCGCCTTCCTCCGGTTTCTCCGCCAAGACACGGGCGATTATATCACGCGGCACGCCCCGCATCCACAACGCCTGAAGCAACCGCCGCTCCCCCCACCCGGACCGCCGCCCGCTTTCGGCCCATTGCCGGGCCAACACCTCGTCGTTGACTAAGTTGAGTTCCTTCAATCGCGTCACGGTCCCGGCAACGAGGTCCGCCTCGAAACCTTTCTTCGCCAACCGCTCCGCCACCTCTTTTTCCGTCCGGCCCCGGAACTTAAGCAGGAAGAGGGCGGCGTCCATGGCCTTGCGCGAAGGATCGGTCATCGCGTGATTATAAAACAAATGCCCGGGCGGGGCCGCCGAGGGGCGCGTTCTCGACTGAATTGATAGACTTTTGTTGAGACCCCATGAAAACCCTCAGCCCCATCCGCTGGCGTCGTTTCCGTTTGGACGTCCTGGACCAGACTCTTCTTCCCTTCCGGAAGAAATCGATCGCATGCCGGAACGGCCCGCAGGTCGCGGCCGCCATCAAAGATATGAAGCTCCGAGGAGCGCCCTTGATCGGCATCGCGGCGGCCTTCGCTCTGGCGATGGACGCCCGACGTTCACGGGCGGTCCGCTCAAGCGACTTTATTGAAGAGATGCGCCGGAGCGGGGATTCCCTCGTCAAAACGAGGCCCACGGCGGTCAACCTGAAATGGGCGGTGGACCGGATGCTCGGGACCCTGGATCCCGGCGCGAGCGTCGCGGATTTGAAAACGAGGTTTGTCGTCGAGGCGGAAAAGATTTACGCCGAGGATTTGAAGAACAACCGCCTCATCGGTCGGAACGGCGCCAAACTGATAAAAAACGGCGCCAACGTCCTCACCCATTGCAACGCGGGCGCCCTCGCGACCGCGGGCCTAGGCACCGCGCTGGCCGTCCTGCGCGCCGCCCACGCCGAGGGAAAAAAGATCCAGGTTTACGTGGACGAAACGAGACCCTACCTCCAAGGCGCCCGCCTCACCGCCTTCGAGATGGCCGAGGAGGGCATCCCCCACGTCCTCATTACGGACAGCATGGCGGGCCACTTCATGTCCAAGGGCGACATCGACGCCGTCATCGTCGGCGCCGACCGGATCGCCGCCAACGGGGACACGGCCAACAAGATCGGCACCTATTCCCTGGCCGTCCTGGCCCGCGCCCACGGGATCCCGTTTTACGTCGCGGCCCCCGCCTCCACCATCGACCTCCGCCTGCCCTCCGGCGCCGGAATCCCCATCGAGATGCGGAGCGGAGACGAAGTGAAATTTATATTCGGAAAAGCAATCGCCCCGAAAGAAACAAAAGCCCTCCACCCCGCCTTCGACGTGACGCCCGCGAATTTCATCACCGCCCTCATCACCGAAAAAGGCGTCATCCGCCCGCCCTTCGGCCCCCGCCTGCGCAAATCTTTCCTTTAAGGAACCGCCGCCGCCTCGACCGCGCGTCGATATTGCCGGACCCCGTCGGAGAGGGAGTTCCCTCGACGGTGGAGGTCCCCGCCGATCAAGAAAATCACGTCCCGACCGTAAATACGGATCATCTCGGGGATGTTCTCAATGGTCATCCCGCCGCCCGGCATAGGGAGGATCGGCTTGAGGGTCCCCATGGGCGCGCGAACGCCCTGGACAATTTCATCGATGTCCCGGTCGGTGAAAGGGAACCGCCCCCCCTTGTGGGGATGGATCGCGGCGTCGGCCCCGGCCATGCGGTGGATTTGACCGTAAAGGGCGAAGGGCGAGAGCCCGTCCGAGGGCCGCGTGATGAAGGACCCGGCGAAAGCCGGGTGCCCGAAAAGAGGCAGGTTCAACGTCTCATCGTCGGCGAGGGTTTGAAGGGCGCCGAACCCCGCCAGCCCCGGCGTCACCAACAGTCCTCCCGCGCCGGCCGCCTTCGCGAAACGGGCCCGCTCGACCAAAGCCGTCGGCGACGCCGTCACGTTGGGCGCGTAAAGGCACCGCCCTCCGGTCTCTCGGTTGGCGCGACTCACGGCCTCGGCGCAACGCTCGACCCGTTCCCGGAAGGGCGCGAAGGACTGGTCGGCCAACCCGTGATCGTCCTTGACGACGTCCAGACCACCCAGAGCCAAATCGTAGGCCATCGCCGCCAAATCCTTGACGGACAACCCCATGGGCTTGATCACGGCGCCCAGGAGCGGCCGGTTCGAAGCGCTCAACAACTGCCGCAGACCCTCCGCCCCGAACCGCGGCCCTCGAAATTTACCGTCGAAAGCCGGCGGCCAATCAAACCTCTGCAGCCGGATCCCCGGGATCATGCTGATGTTCCCGAAAAGGACGTTGAGCGCCTGGGTAAGTTCCGCCCCCGTCGACTCCACGGCATAGCTGACGACCGCTTCGAAAACGCCCTCCCCCGACGGTAGAAAATCCTCCACGCGCCCGATGATGTGATCCCGAATATCGCCGCCCGTAACCAAGTCCGCCGGGAACTCGATGGTCTGCTCCACCCCAATGGCCCGCGCCCGCTCGCGAGCCTCCGCCTCGGGCATCGTCAAACGATAGACCGCCCGGAACCTTTCGCCCGACAAGGGAACCTTCACCGAAAACCCTCTCACAAGGTTTCCGTCTTGGCGTCGAAGTCCGCGACCGCTCGATCGTTTTTCGTAGGCTCCATCCTATTAACGATATCGGAAACGAAGACGGCGGGCAACCGGAGGGGCGAGGATTCCCGGGAAAAAAGTAAAATGTCGCCGCCGATCAATGCCACCGAAAAGGACCCCCGTCATGAAAAACCTGAAAGAAATGATCGCCCAATCCGTGAAGAAGATCCAAACCGAAGCGCCGGGTTTCAATCCCAAGATCGGGATCATCCTCGGGACGGGTTTGGGAGGCTTGGCCCGGGAAATCAAGACGCTCAAAGCGATTCCCTACGAGCAGATCCCGCACTTCCCCCTTTCCACCGTCGAGAGCCATCACGGGACGCTCGTGCTCGGCGAGCTGGAAGGAAAAGCCGTCGTCGCGATGCGGGGGCGTTTCCACCGGTATGAAGGTTACTCGATGAAAGAAATCACCTATCCGGTTCGCGTCATGAAAGCCCTCGGGGTCGAGAACCTTCTGATCTCCAACGCCGCCGGTGGATTAAACCCAACCTACAAAGCGCCGTCCCTGGCTCTGATCGAGGACCACATAGGACTCTTCCTGGGCGACAACCCCCTCATAGGCCCCAACGACGACGCCCTCGGCCCACGATGGCCGGACATGTGCGAACCCTATTCCAAGGAATTGATGGCGCTGGCGGAAGATTCGGCCCGGAGCTTGAAGATCGAGCTGCGCAAGGGGGTCTACGCCGCCGTCACCGGACCCAACCTGGAAACGAGGGCCGAATACAGGCTCCTCGGAAAATTCGCGGACATGGTCGGCATGTCCACGGTCCCGGAGGTCATCGTCGCCGTCCACGCCGGGATGAAAGTCCTCGGCATCTCCGTCATCACCGACCTCTGCGACCCGGACCACCTGGAACCGGCGGACATCGCCCGCATCATCAAAAACGCCGAGACCGCCGAGCCCGATCTAACG
>PMLF01000185.1:7103-12222 GCA_003158755.1 Elusimicrobiota bacterium
GGAGGGGGATTTTAAACCACCAGAATACGTCAAATCCCCCCGCACCCCCCTTTTTCAAAGGGGGGACACCCATTTCGCAACAGTCTCGTATGAAGGCTTATCTAAACCGCATTGGGGCAAAGAACTGTTTAGTAGTTCAGGAGCGCCCGGACCGGCACGCCATCCAGCTTGTCCCGACCTTTTAAAAATCCCAGCTCAATGACGAACGCGGCCTCGACCGGAACCGCCCCCGTCTTCCGGATCAATTGGATCGCCGCCCCGCACGTCCCCCCCGTGGCGAGCACGTCGTCGACGATGAGGACCCGCTGGCCCGGCAGCAGCGCGTCGGAGTGCATCTCCAGCACGTCCTTCCCGTATTCCAGGTCGTAGCTGACGGAGTGGCAAAAGAAAGGAAGTTTCCCCTTCTTTCGGATCGGCACGACGCCGATGCCCAACGCCGCCGCCACCGCCGCCCCGAAAAGGAACCCCCGCGCCTCCACGGCCGCCACTTTATCCACCGCCCCGTCCCCGAGCCGGGCCAATTCGGCCACCGTCCGCCGGAACGCCTCCCCGTCGGAAAGGAGAGGAGTCAAATCCTTGAAAACGATCCCCTTCCGAGGAAAATCCAGCACGTCCCGAACAAAATCTTTAAGCGGTTTCATTTCCACCCCTCCTTATCTTCGGATTCACTCATCGTTCAAGCTCCTTGATCAACGGCGCCATGGTTTCCTCGACGGCCCGGTTCATCTCCTTTTCCGGCAGCCACGCGGCCAAGAAAGGCCGCAGCCACAAATATCCGGGCTGGGAAACATCCTGGAGGTGTCCGAGCATGTTGTCCCGGAAATAGTCGAAGAACTCGTGGTCCCGGAACGAGAGAATTTCTCTCAGGAGGGATTTTCTGTCCGGGTGGAAGCGCACCCCCCAAAAAAAGGTGTAGAGGTCCTTGGCCCGCTTGAACTCTCCGTTCCTCGAGGAAAATATAATCCCCTTATGGAAAAAGAAACGGGAGGGAGACGGGACGTGGACCCGGAAGGCCTTCCCGCCCAATCCCACCTCCACCGGAACCGTCCCCTCCAGCAGCAACTCAAAGGCCGTGATCCGGCTCCACGCCAGTTCCCCGCCCAAGAATCGGTTCCGCGTGTCGTCGGAAACGGTATCGGAGGTGATGAAATCGATCGGCACCGACGATCGCCCGTTCCGATGGATAAACTTGACCGGCATCGCCTCCTTGGGGTGAAGGCGCTTCATCGCCAACCCCGCCTCCCTCAGTCGTTGAAAAACGGTGGAGGACGGACGAAGGGGGCCGGTCTCCCGAACTCCCAAGTCGATGTCCGTCGTCAACGGGAAATCGGCCGCCGGCGTCTTCCACAAGTAGTGGACGTAAAGGTAGGGGACCCATCCCCCCACCAACACCAACTTTTCCAAATTATCGCCCAAGGCGGAGAGGGTTTCCTTCAGGGCGTTCTCCGCCAAGTCAAAATCAGACAAAGGGAACCCCCTTCTCGCGCCAAAGCGGCAGCAGGTTTTCCTCCAACTCCTGGCGGCCCAAAGGCGGGAACCCCATGAGGTCCAGGTAAAGCTGAAGGTTGGAAACCACCGGACGACCCCGAACGAGTCTGGCGTCCCGGAAAACCGAGCTTTTATAAAGTGGGGAAGCGAGGCAGAGGTTCCAACCGTGCTTGGCGCGAACAAGCCCCAAGGAACCCTCCATCTCCCTCAATAAGGACGCCGCCCGTTGAGGATGAACGTTCACGTAGGCGAAATCCCGCCCGTCCTTGACGTAGGGAGAAATCAGGCGGCTGGCGCTGAAAAGGGTCAGGGCGTGGCGGACCCCTTTTTTTCCAAGGAATTCCCCCAAGGTTTTTAGGATCTTCGGTTCTCGGGCGACGTAGGTGACGCGCCGGTTGTTTTGGAAGGAATAGACGGACGTCCAATCCTTCAAGAGGAGTTCAGGCCGGAGGAGGCGGCAATAACTTTCCCCGCTCACTCGCCGGACGTGCTCGATATAACCCGCCGCCTCCGCCTGGTTCGCGGCCATGCTGGCCATGCCCAGGGAAAGCCCCTCCCGAACGAACGAGGGGACGGTCCGCTTCCCTTCCGGGGCCGTCAACAGCGCCCGAAGGAGGAGGGAGGCTTTGTCGCTGAAAAGGTTGATGTTCTTTTCCATGGCCTTATGATTCAACTATAATTGAAGTTCAACTATAATTGAATTATAAAGGATGAAGACTCCAAGCACAAGAGAAATCCGCCTCAACGTCCCCGCACGACGGCGACGCCTTTCGCCAGGAGGACCGTCCCCACCAGGAGGACCGCCACGAAGGGCCCCGTCGGCAAATCGAACCGGAAGGACCCGGCGAACCCGAGGACCGTCACCAGCGCCGTCAGGACGGGAACGAAGAAGAACAGGCTCCTCACCCGCCGCACCAGGACGAACCCGGCCGTCGCCGGCAGGATCCNNGATCAAGTAGGCGAACCCCAGCAGGACCCCGACGATGTGGATGGCCAAGGTCATCGCGACGGCGAACAGGGCGTAAAAAAGGAAGTTCCACCGTTCCACCGCGATCCCCGACACCTCCGCCGACACCGGGTCGAAGAAGATCCACAACCACCGCCGGAACCAGACGGACGTCAGGACGATCACGCTCAAGGCCAGCGCCAAGGATTCCCCCACCTCGGTCGGCGTCAGGGAAAGGACGTTGCCGAAAAAGACGCCCAAGGTTTCCGATTCCCCCCGGGGAGCCTTGGCGAGGACCAGCACGGCCGCCCCGGCGCCCAGGACGTAGAGCGCGGCCACCCAGGCCTCCGACGGCGCCGTCCGCGTCTTGGAGAGCCGCGAGAGCAGGTACATCCCCAGGCCGACGAAGACCAAGGCCAGCCCCCCGCCCCCCCGATGGAAATCCAGGAGCGAAATCCCGACGACGGTCCCCAGCGCCGCCAATTGCGACACGGCCAACCCGGAAAACGCCACCCGCCTTGCCGTCAAGAAAATCCCCAATAGCGACAGCGCCGTCCCCGTGAGGACCGAGGCGGCCAACGCCGTCCGCATGAACGGAAGGGCGAAAGCGTTCATGATTTCCCCCCCACGGCCGCCACCCATCGAGTGCCGTTGTGTTGGTGATGGACGAAGGGCACGCCGTAGATGTGTTCCAGTTTGTCGGTGGTCAAGAGTTCCTCGGCGCTGGAATCGATGACGGCGCCGTCCTTAAAAAGCAAGATCCGCTCCGTCAAGTTGAGCGGGATCTGCAGGGAGTGAGTGACGAGGAGCAGCGTCAGGTTCTTCGATTTCAGCCCCTCGACCAGGGTCAACAAGTCCCTCTCCGCCACCACGTCCAATCCCCGCGTCGGCTCATCCAAAAGGATCACATCGGGATCCTGGGACAGAGCCTGGGCCAAAATCGTCCGCTGCCTTTGCCCCCCGGAAACTTCCCTTAACAATCGGTCGCCGATGGCCGCCACCCCCGCCTTTTCCATGGCGGATTCCACGGCGGCCCGTTCCGCCGCCGTCTCCCGGCCGAACGACCTCCGGGACCGCGCGGCCAACCCCACCGTCTCGCGGATGGTGAGAGGCCAATAGAAATTCATCTCCTCCGCTTGCGGAACGTAGGCGAACCGCCGCGCGCGATCGCGAAGCACCTCGCCCCTCCTCGGCCGCAGCAGTCCCAGCACGGCCCGCAGGAACGTCGTCTTCCCGGACCCGTTGGGACCCACCAGACCCACCGTTTCCCCGGCGGAAATCGTCAAGGAAACTCCGTTCAACACCGCGGACCGTCCGTATCCCAAGTCCGCTCCCTCGAAACGAATGATATCGGTCATTTTCCGCCCTTCAACGCTTCCTGGATCGCCCGGACGTTGTAGTCCACCGAGCCGAAATAATCTTTGACTCCCGGCGCGCCCTCGGGACCCATGGCGAAGGTCAGAACGTTCGCCCCCGTCTGCTCGCCGAGGAACTTCGGCGTGCGGTCTTCGTAATAGGGCTGGGTCAGGACGATCCGGATCTTCCGCGCTTTCATGAGGGCGATCAGCTCTTCCGTGTGGCGGGCCGTGGGAGGGATTCCCGGCTTGGGTTCGATTTCACCGGCGCAGATCAATCCGAATCGGGCGGCGAAATAATCGAGGTTCCGATGATAGCCGACGAACTCGACCCCTTTGTACGGAGCCATCGCCGCCCGCCATTCCGCCATCTTTGCGTCGATCCGGGAATCGAAATCCTTCTCGTTCTTCTGGAACGTCGCGGCGTCCCCCGGCGAAAGCTCCGCGAACTTTTCCGCGATTTCCCGGGCGACGATGCGCGCGTTCTCCGGGTCCGTGAGGAAGTGGGGATTGCCGCCCGGATGCACGTCCCCCATGGACCGGTTCGGGTTCTGAGGAACTTCGAGCGGCGAGATGCCTTTGGAAGCGTTCAAGAAACCCGGTGTCGACGGCTGGATGCGCGAGTTCCGCGACCCTTGAACCAAGAGCGGCGCCCAGCCCACTTCCAACTCCAGCCCCGTCTCAATGAACACGTCCGCGTCCATCAGCTTAAGGATCAAGGACGGCTTGGATTCAACGAAATGCGGGTCCTTAAATCCCTTAGACAAACAGTCCACCTTCACCGACGTTCCGCCGACTTGAGCCGCGATGTCCGCCAAATCCGGAGTCGTGGCCACCACTTTCAACGTCCCGGCCCAAAGCCCCACCGGGAAAAGCAACGCGGCAAGCAACGAAATCTTCTTCATAGTCTTCCTCCTAAATTATTCCTTCTCCCACCTAGGGTGGGAGAAGGTGCCCCGTAGGGCGGATGAGGGGGGTATCGCCTCAAAACGGATGCGCCCCATGCGGCCCCAAAACGATCGTCCACTGGAAAAACCCCAGGTTCTCGACGCCGTTCCCCGGCGAGCGCTTGCGCTCGAATTGAACGCGGAGCCGGTTAAACTCCGACAGGTAATACGTGATGTACGGCGAAACTGCCCGGGTAATATGCGGGAAGGATTCCACCCGGTTATCCGGGTCTTCCACATAGTCGCCCCGCACGCCGAAACGCCAGCGCATGGCGGGCTGCACCTCCACATACGAATACCCCCCCCGAGCGTTCACCGTCGCCGCGGTGTCCGACACCTTCTGCGTGATCGGGTCAAAAGTTTCCACCAATTTATTCCGTGAA
>PMLF01000246.1 GCA_003158755.1 Elusimicrobiota bacterium
CGCCGCCGGAGAAGTCGTCGAGCGGCCCGCCTCCGTCCTCAAAGAGCTGGTGGAGAACTCCCTGGACGCGGGAGCGCGGCGTATAGTCGTTTCTTGGGAAGAATCCGGCAAGAAAAGCCTTCGCGTGGCGGACGACGGCGCGGGCATGACGCCCGAGGACGCCCGCTTGGCGCTGGAACGCCACGCCACCTCCAAGATTTCCTCCTTGGAAGATTTGGCCGCCATCGGGACCTACGGGTTTCGCGGCGAAGCCCTGCCTTCCATCTCCGTTGTTTCGCGCTTTCAAATCACCACTCGCCCTCCCGACGCGGCCGAAGCCTGGGCCGTTTCCGTCGAGGGGGGAAAAGTCACCCGGGAGGGACCCGCCGGCGCGCCGCCGGGGACCACGGTCGCGGTCGGCGACCTCTTTTTCAACACTCCCGCCCGCCTCAAATTCCTCAAATCCGACGCCACCGAAAAGGGGCTCCTCCTGCGCACGGTGGAAGACGCCGCCTTTGCGGCCAGGACCGTCGCTTTTCAAGTGTTTTCCGACGGGAAAGAGGTCCTCGACCTGCGCGCCGCGGCGGACGGCACGCCGCCCGAAACGGCGCTCAAGGACCGGTTGGCCGGGGCGTGGGGGGCGGACAAAGCCAAGGGGCTGCGGCTCGTGAGGGCCGAAGGGCGGTATATGACCGTCTGGGGCTGGATTTCCGACGTTCATGCCCACCAACCCTCCGCCCGCTTCCAGCGCCTATACGTGAACGGCCGCCCGGTGGCCCATCGACGGTTGACCCACGCTCTTTACGACGCCTATAAAGGCCGCCTGTTCGCGGGGAGACACCCCGCGGCCGCCCTCTTCTTGGAACTGAACCCGGAACTGGTGGACGTAAACGTCCACCCCTCCAAGAAGGAAGTCCGGTTTTCCAATGAGGGGGAGGTCTATGATTTCCTCTCCCGAGCCCTGCAGGAAGCCTTGACGGGCGGCGTTGGGATGCCGACGGCCCTCGGAGAAGGGGGAAACAGGCCGTTGGAGGTTCCTCCACCCTCATTTTCCCTCCGGCCCTCTATGGCAGAGTCCCGGGCGGCTTATCAATTCCAGTTACCTCGTCCTTCGGCGGCGCCGGAGGCTCCTCAGCCGACGTTGCTGGACCCTCCCCTGGCGTTGGAAGGGTTTAAGACCGCCGTTTTTGAACCCCTGGCCCAATTCGACGACACCTACCTTTTGGCCCGATCGGACAACAAGCTCTTCATCTTCGATCAGCACGCCGCGGCCGAACGGGCGCTTTATGAGCGTTTCGCCGACGCTTCGGACGGTCGCGAACCCTCCCGGCAGCCGTTGCTCCTGCCCTGGGTGTGGGAGGTTTCGCCCGAAGCGGCGTCGGTGATCCAGGCCCGGCTGGTGGACCTATCCCGCCTGGGATACGAACTGGAGCCTTTCGGGGCCCGTTCCTTCAGGGTTAAGGCGGTTCCCGGGGTTCTGGGCGATTCGGCGCGGGTCAAAGAAATATTGGAAGGATTGGTCGAGGACCTCCTTTCGGAGAAAATTCCCGGGCAATGGGACGCCATCCTGGTCCGTGCCGCCTGCCGGGGATCCGTGCGGGCGGGGGATTCTTTGCAACTTCCCCAAATGAGCCGGATCATTAAAGATTTGCAGAGTTGCCGAAGTCCTTGGTCCTGTCCCCACGGCCGACCGACCTTTTTAAGATTGGAGCCCGGCGAACTAGCCCGACGTTTCCGTCGAATATGAGGTAATCCCGATACCCCTATTTACAAATCCAACGCCCAATCCACCTTGCCAAGAGCGAGGTGGATTTTTTTCTTTTCCCGGGATTTTTTATTTTTTTCTGGTTAAATTTTAACAAGCCTATCCGCCAGAATCAAAAACCAAACAAAACACATTACATACACATCGTAAACTATTTACCATCAACGATTTGCAATAAACATGTGATATGTTTTGTATTGCGGCTCCGGCCGTCCTGTTTCCTATGTTTTTAACATAATATATATTATCAGAANNGCGAAGCGACGAAGCAATCGCCGTCTCCTAAATGATTTTGATTCTGCCTGGTGGGGCGGGTCTAAGACCTACCCCATGGTTTAAGAAAGGTTCGCCCGATGAAGGGTATTATGAATTAGTTCCCGGGCGGCGTTTTGTCCCGTGGAGGTGAGCTGATAGCTGGTCCCCTTTCCGAGGCCGATCTTAAGGGCAAGACCGTCGCTCCGAAGGGCTAGAAAGGCGTTGGAGAGCCGTTGGACCTTAACCAATCCGGAACGACGGATGGCCTGGGCGGCGGAAAGGACCGGGACCTCGTTGACTCCCAGGGTTTCGTGGAATCCGTAAAGCACCAACAATAGGGTGTTGGCCACTTGCTTCAGCATGCGATGGTCGGTGGACGGAAGGACGCGGAGCGTCAGGGGCTTAAGCGTTTTGTCGGGCTGGTAGATGAGGTCCAGCGGGACGGTGGGCTCTGCCGGGTTCGCGAGGCGCGGTTGGAGTTCTTCCGGGACGGCGTTTTTTACCATCCCTTTGAATTCGGACAGATGGGCTCGGATAAGCTCGTCCGGCCCCTCGGCCTCGAACTCGTTGTCGCTTAACTTCAGCCGGATCTTCACGTTATCCACAAACCCCCCGCCGTTTACTGATGTTTTTGTATACAGAAATAAGGAATTACTGACAAACAGTAAGTTATTTCTGTAAATCCAGCAAGTCCTCGTCGGGGCGGGGTGCGGAGCGGTTCTCCCCCCTTTCCCCGTTTTAGTCTATTCGCAATGCGGTTTAAATACGGATCGTCACCCCGGCGAAAGCCGGGGTCCAGGCCGCAAAACAGGGATTTAAGAAACCATTTCACCCCCTGAATACCGGCCGCTCCTTCGGAGCCGGGGCCTATTCGGCCCGTCGCAACCGTGTGCCACTGGCACACGCGACCCACGCGGCATTTCTTGCTAGCGCAGTCAGCTTTCGCCGGTATGACGGCTCATCTAAACCGCATTGGGTCTATTCGTAGGGGCGGGTCTAAGACCCGTCCCCAACAAAAGGGCTTCCGTCGGGTGTTGATCCACCCCTGAATGCATACTCAATCTTCAGTTTATGAGGAGGTCTCCGGCGAGCTCGTGGTAGAGGGTTTCCCACTTGGCGAGGATTTTTTTCAGGTCGTGGTCCTGTTGGACTCGGCGCCGTCCGGCCCCGGCTCTTTCTCGGGCGTCTTGCTTGTCCCATAACGTTTTCAGGAGAGCTTCCGTGAGCTTTTCCGGCGAGCCCGGAGGGACCAAGTACCCTTCGTCGCCGTTGGGCATGAGCTCTGAGACGCCGTTGACGTTGGAGAGGATGACCGTTTTTCCCATGGCGAGGGCCTCCAAGAGGACATACGGGACTCCCTCCGAGACGGATGGGAGGACGACCACGTCGGAGGCGGAAAGGAGTTCCGGGATATCTCTCCGGCCTCCCAGGAAGACGGTGTTTTCATGAAGGTCCAGGGAATGAGATTTTTTCGTCAAGAATTCTTTCTGCGGTCCCTCTCCCGCGAAGAGTATCCGGAAGGGGGGCAGCACGTTTTTGATTCGCGAGACGGCTTCCAGGAGCACGGCGTGCCCTTTTTGTTCGGTCATCCGTCCGATCAGGAGGAGGGTCCAACGGTCGCCGAGGCCCAATGTTTGCCGGATCAACTCCCGGTCGTGCCGTCGAGGGTCGAAACGCTCCAAGTCAACGCCGTCGGGGATGACGTAGGTCCTTTCCCAGAGGGAAGGACATCGGCGGAGAAAATCGACCCGCAGGCATTCCGCCGCGCACACCACCGCCGCGGAGCGGGCGGCGGTCAGGCGGTCGGCGGCGAGATAGAGCCCCCGTCGTAGAGCGGAGATGGGATAGTCGGAGAGCGAGTTGTGGACGGTGGAGATGCAGGGGATGCGGCCCGCCGCCAGACGGGCGTAGAAGTTGGATCGAGCCCCGTGGGCCTGGATGAGGTTCGGTTTCCAATCCAGGAAGAGCCGGGACAGCGCCCGGACCGGCAAGGGATTGCCCAGGGGAGACAGGGAGACTACCTCAAAAGGGATGTGGCGCCGGCGGAGTTCCTCCGATAAGGGGCCTCGCTCCGTGAGGGCGACGGCCATCCGGAAGAGCTGGGGGTCCAAGTGGTCGGCCGCCTGCAGGAGGAATCGTTCCCCCCTCGCCCCACGGGTGTTGCCCACGACGTGGAATATCCGCAGAGGTCCGTTCATGTCAGCGATGGGTTATCCGGATCACGAGATAAGTTTAGGGTGGGTTTGACCTCCGCGCAAGACGTGAAAGAAAGAAAGCGGGAACACCGTAAATTACCGGCGATGTTTAACCGGACAGCGG
>PMLF01000181.1 GCA_003158755.1 Elusimicrobiota bacterium
TCTTATAATAAAGGGGCAAGAACCATTCGAGAGGACGGCCTATGGAGACGACGATGACTCGACACGGTCTTCTTAATAAATCGATAGCGGCGGGGACGGCGATCTTTTTCGCCGCTTCCGTCGTGCTCACGCCGGCGGCCGAAGCCAACTTCTGGGCCGACCGACGACAAGCCGCTTCCCGCATGGCCTCCGGCGGAGGCTCCTCCGAGCCCCGCGAATCGAAAACTTTCGCCTCCCTGATCCCGGCCATCGACGCGGTTCCGAAAATTCCCGTGGTGTATCAAGAGTGGGGCCTCGCCACCGACCCCGAGCGCGCGGGCTTGGCCGCTCGTTTGCCCGACGTCCTCAAGTCCTTGCCGCAATCCGCGGCGGACATCCGTGAAGCCCGTTTCGTCCCCGCCGGAAAGGGGAAAAACCTTCTGGTGGTCCTGATGCAGGACGCCCACGAGGTCGAGTCCGCCCAGCGGAACATCGCCCGCGTGCTGGACCACCTCTTCAGCGCCGAGAAGAAACCCGTCCTCGTGGCCTTGGAAGGCGCCGCCGGCCCCTTGGACGTCGCTCGGTACCGGAAGATCAAACACCAGGACGCCTGGGCCGAGGTGCGCGAGTTCCTTTTCAAGAAAGCCCTTTTGACCGGCGCCGAATATTTCGGCATGAAAGCCCCGGAAGAGCCTCCCCTGTGGGGCGTGGAGACGCCGGAGCTTTATTGCGCCAACGTCGCCGCTTATCGCGCCAGCCTCCCGATCCTTTCCACCACCCGTGATCTGCTGGCTTCTTTCCAAGCATCGGTGGATTCCGTCAAGGCTCGGGTCCTCTCGCCCACTTTGCTCAAGCTCGATCAACTGTGGCTTGGCTATGCCGGGGGCAAGACTTCTCCATCGGAATATCTGAAGTTCCTCGCCCATCAGCCCCGCCACAGCGGAAAATTTCCTCAAGTGGACCTTTTCGCCCGGGCGTTGGACATGGAAGCGAAGCTCGATTTCAAACGGACGGAAACGGAGCGGACCACCCTGGTCCGGATTTTGTCGGAGAAACTTTCCAAATCCACTTTAGACGAATTGGTGCAAATGGGTCTGGCGTACCGCGCCGGGCAAGTGAACCACGCCGCTTTCTATTCCTATCTAAAGGACCGGCTCAAGGAAGCCCATGTTTCGCTCACGTCCTATCCCTCGTTCCAAGCGTACGTGGAATACGTGCTGGTCTCCGACCGGGTCAACGCCGGACGCCTCTTCGACGAGCTGGAGTCCCTGCGGGAGTCCGTGGTGTCCGCCCTGGCCACGACCTCGGAGCAGAAAGAACTTTTCCGTCTCCAAGCCGATCTTTTGCTGGCGGATAAGCTGTCCCGCCACGAGCTGAACGCCAACGAATGGGAAGTCTATTCCGCCCACAAGAAAGGGATTTGGTCCCTGGCCGAACGGATCAACAAGTTCACCAAAACCGCTCCGTCGGTGGAATCCGATCCTCACGTAACTCAGGTCCCCCCTTTGAAAAAGGGGGGTGCGGGGGGATTTTTCCAAAGGGGGAAGTCAAAAGAACCTGAGCAATTACGTCCTCAAGCCGATTTATCAAAGCTCCTCCCGCCGTTCGAAGATTTCTACGTCGCCGCCTCCCGCCGCAACGAGGCGTTGGTCGGCAACCTTTTGAAAAAAGTCGGCGAGACGTCCAACAAAAAGTCTTCGTCCCCGGCCCTGGCCGTGATGATCGCCGGCGGATTCCACACGCCGGGGCTCTTGGCCGAGATGGAGAAGCAAGGCGTCTCGGTGGTGGTGGTCACGCCCAAGATCGGCGAACTGCCCGATTCCGCTTCCAACTACCTCCACGTCTTCTCCCCGAACCGGACGCCCATCGAGAAGATGCTGTTGGGCGAGAAGCTCATGATTCCCGGCGAGTCCGCGACGTCAACGGCCATGCTGCCGAAAAACCAGCGAACGTCGACCGCCGACCTTGTACACCGACTCGCTCACATCCTCATTCCGGCGGTGTTTGTGGTGAAAGGGGTTTCATCGAAAGAAGCCATGTCTGTAGCCGATGGTGTTGCCCCGGAAGAGCATTCGCTCCGGTCGGTGGAAGAAGTGCCCTCAGGGACGGCCGGCGTCAGGGTCGTCGCTGTCCGCAACGGCGCACGGTACAGAGTCGCTCTTCAGGATGGAAGCGCTCCGCAAAAATATCGTCCAGCCTCCGATGCCGAGCTTGCCGGGGATGCGCTTACCTTCGCGACCATCGCCGTAAGTCGAGAGCGTCCTACGGGTATGCAAGCCCTCGGGGCGGGTGTTTCCGATCTCGTATCGTCGATGAAAAGCAGGTTTACACCCCGTCCCGCCCAGGTCGCCGCCGCGCCGGCCGTCATGAGTGCGGTGAGTTCTCCGGCCGGGGAAGAGGTGAAAGAAGAGGTGGCGGCGGCGCCTGTTCAAGCCGCTTCCAAGGATGGGTTGCTTGCCAGGCAAGATGCATTGGAAAGGTCAATGGCCGCGGCTTGGAAAACGAGAAAGAACCCCCTTTACTTGCTTAATTATTCCGCCACTGACGTTGAAGCCGCCCAAAGCCTTTTGAGGGATGCCAGATTGAGCCTTCGCAACGGAAATCTCGCGAGGGCGATCATCCTTCAAAACATCGCCGGAGCTTTATTGTCCGTGCCCGAGGGCGCTCCTGTTGGAATTTCGAACCAAGCCATCGTGGCGGCGATCGCCCGGGAATTTCCCGATTTCGGGATCAAACCAAACTATAGTTTGGAATTTGTTTTGTCGATGCTGACGCCTATGAAAGGGGTTTCCCTCACCCAGATGCTCGCCGACGTGGCCGCTGTGGCGGAAAGTGTTTCCACTTTGGAAATGAAATTGTCTCAAAATGAAAATAAGGTCAACGTGCTTTCTCTCGTCACCGACGCTCATAGGACGACTGGAAGAACGGAAACGGGAGAAGAAGTTCCGGGCTGGGTCGTTCTTTTTAATGACGGAAGTTGGGGTTTTCTGACGGAGGCTCAACTTCCCGGAATCAACGACCTGGGGAAGAGGTATGTGTCGCAGCGAGCGCATGAAGCTGAACGTCAATTGAAGTATGCCGCTTACGTGCGTCCTTCCCTTTGGAAACGTCTCGCCGTCCAAGCGGTGATGGGCGGTTCATTAGCGGGGCTGTTGATTTCCATAGCGAGAGGCGCGGCTCTCCCTCATTACCAGTTGATCATCGCCGCTTCCGCCCTTCTTTTCCTGGCTCTTGCCGTTTATTCGTTTATCCAATTCATCGCGAATCTCCGAAAAGAGAGTATGAAGGCAAACGAAACCTTCCTCACGGCTTTGAAAAAGTCGAGCCCCGGCGCTGTGGTGTTGGCTTTTGGAGCCTTGGTTCCTCCTGTTGGCCCTGGTCATTTAGGTAATGGTCAATCTGGGATGAATGGGAATTTCCCGCTGGTGGCGGCGCAAGGAGGCATGTATAGCGCCGCCGCCCTCGGCGGCGTTGTTGAGTTGGTCGCCCGCAATCCACAGTTGGCCCTTGTCATAGGAGGGTTGTTGGTGTGGGAAGGCTGCAACATCACTCATTACCAGGTCCCGGGGGCGACCACGCTGCCGGTGGCGACGGTTTTGCCGACGGGGACGTTGTCGGCGAGCCCGTTGGTGGATCCGTCGACGATCCATTCGGATGCGGACGCCTATGCCCCAAAAGGGGTGAAGAACCTCGTGTTCGTGCAGACGGGTCCGAACCGGAAGGCAGGATGGGTGTCGGTTCAGTTCGACGGTCCCGTTGGAGACGGCTATATGATTGGGTTGCCAAAGGGTTCGTGGACGGTGAATTACACGGACGCGAACGGCGCGTTGATGACGCAGNNCGACGGCGACGGTGACGGGGACGGTGGGATTTGTGACGGTTCCGAAAGGAGCGGTGGCGGCGTCGATCGGGGGCAATTTCCGGGCGGGGACGTTGACGCAGTTCCAGATGCCGACGTCGGCGAGCGGGTCGGCGGTGCTGCCTGTGGCGACGGTGTCGGCGACGGGTACATTGGCGGCGAGCCCGCTGGTGGACCCGAATACGATCCATTCGGACGCGCACGCGTATGCCCCCAAAGGGGTGAAGAACCTCGTGTTCGTGCAGACGAGCGCGAACCGGAAGGCCGGGTGGGTGTCGGTTCAGTTCGACGGCCCCGCTGGAGACGGTTATGTGCTTGGGTTGCCGACGGGTTCGTGGACGGTGAATTACACGGATGCGAACGGCGCGTTGATGACGCAGACGGACGG
>PMLF01000086.1 GCA_003158755.1 Elusimicrobiota bacterium
CCCTTTGAAGTCGCCGATCGTCACGTTGATTTGGACCATCCCGACCCGCACGTGGCCTTCGCCGGAGGCGGGCCTGACTTGGGCGGCGATTTCCTTGGAAGACGCCGTTTGCAGCCGTTCCAACGCTTTGGATTTCACCCCCATCCGGGAAGAAGCCTCCCGGTAGGCGGCGCCCGCCGCCGACGCGCGGGCGCGGCTTTCTCCCGCCGCGATGGGTCGGGCGACCACCGAACCTTTCTGAACGACGGGAGACAAAAGCGGCGCCGCCGTTTCCCCGGGGGAGAGCGGAATGGTTTCCCCTTCCACGGCCGTCACCCGGCGCACGGGTTTGCCCGTCTCGTCGCGGACTTCCCAAACCATTTTTTTGGCGGGGAGGGAGCTTTTCGACGGCGTGGAACTTTTCTTCATCCGGGGTTCCTCGGCCTCGCCGTAGGCCGAAAGCTTTAACACGCCGCCCAGGGACGATTTCGGGCCGCCGGTCATGTCCGCGCCCGTGAATTCGCCGGCCGTTCCCGCCGGCGCGAGAGGAATTTGGAACTTCGAGTGAGCGTCCATGTTGGTGGTGCCGCTCACGCCCCCGACGTAGGCGGAATAGGCGGCTTCCAGGTGGGACAGACCCTGGGACCAAGGCATTCCGTCTTCGAACATGGGAATTTCCCCGCCTTGAGTCCGGTGGTGCGCCCAGGTGGCGATGAGAGTGTTGAAATTCAACTTGTTCAGAAGGAAAGATTCGATCACGGAAACTTCAAAGGTCGTTCCCGTGATACGGATGATCGGCTCGTTCGCATAAGCCAGGCTTCCTTCCTCCATGGCCTGGATGTCCCCGTGAAATTGGAAGTTCTCCAAATACTTGAGGTAGGCTTCATCGAATTTTCCGAGGCTTCTCAAATAGGCGA
The DNA here is from genome assembly GCA_003158755.1 of Elusimicrobiota bacterium. Lineage (GTDB taxonomy): Bacteria > Elusimicrobiota > Elusimicrobia > FEN-1173 > FEN-1173 > FEN-1173. The sequence continues at coordinate 897 of PMLF01000086.1, forward strand.
TATGTTCCGGCGTGAACCGGAACCGCCGCAAATCCTCCAGGAAGAATTTGAGGCCGGAGACCACGGCGTAGTCCCCGCCGTAAGGGGGTTGCCGGAAGAAATAATCGAAGGTGGCTTTCACCTCGTGCCGGTGAGCCTTGAACATGGCTTGGCCCATAGTGAGGTGATAAAAATCTTCTTTCAAGCCGACGCTCTCGCCCTTGGGTTCGGCGGCCGCCGCCGGCGGGGAGCGGGGGGCGGCGGGCTGAACCATCGGCCTTGTGGGGACCGGAGCGGATTCCCTCTTGGTGAAAGGCAGATCCGGGTTTTTAAGGCTCCGGTGAGACGGAAGACGGGCGAGGTCGGCCGCGCAATTTTCCCTGGCGGACTCGACAGATGAAGCGGGGGCCACTCTTTGGCCGTCCTTCAAAACGGGAAGAAGGATTGGTTCGTGATCAATCGCCTCTCCATCTCTGCTGTGATCGGACATCCCTTTTTGCTCGAATCCGACGATATGCCCGTCATTTCGATCGAGGATCCGCCAGACGGGAGCGCCGTCGGACGGTTTCAACTCGAGGTCCAGGGAGGCCTCTTTGCCGCCGGTGACGAGGTTGGTGCCCACACCGAAGAAATCGATCCTGGCTCCTTGGGAAAGGAGTTCCGTGATCTTTTCCGCGTCCAAATCGTCGGAGGCGAAAATCTTGACGTCGGGAAGGCCGGCCTCATCCAGGATTTTCCTGACTTCTTTGGAAAGGGCGGCGATGTCGCCGCTGTCCAGGCGAACCCCGACGAGCTCATGCCCTTTGGCCCGCATTTCCAACGCGACCTTGGCGGCGTTCCGGGCGCCCTGAATCGTGTCATACGTGTCGATGAGGAAAACAGAGCTGTCCGGGAAGGCGTCGGCGTAGGAGCGGAATGCGTCGGCTTCCCCTTCCGGCCCGTAGGGCATGATGTAGAGGTGGGCCATGGTCCCCGACAGTTTCAAGGCATGGAGGTACCCCGCTTCAACATTCGTCGTCAATGGGACTCCGCCGACGGCGGCCGCCTTGGAAGCGGTTACCGAGGCCGATCCATGGGCCCTCCTCATACCGTTATCCGCCACGGGACGCGGTTTCCGAACCTGGTACCCCTGGGCCGCGAGACGGGCCACTGTTTCATCGTCCACCAATTCGCCGTTGGCGGCCTGAACGATGCGAGCGGCATTGGTGGCGATGGCGCTTTGATGCCCGATCTGGTTTTTCAACAGGTCTTCCAGCAAAGCCGCTTCCACGGGGGTCGCCATGACGCGAAGAAGAGGCGTTCCCGGCGCCACCGGGGTCCCCTCCCGGGCGTCGGACATATCTCCCGTGAAGTCGAATTGAGAAAGGTATTTGAGGAAAGGTTCGGAATAGCGCCCCGTGCGCCGGAGGGTTTCGATGTGTTTGGGAAGGAACCGCCGGTTTTGGATTTGGGCCAAAGCTTCCTCAAACCCGGCGGCCACGATGAACCCCGCCCCTTGAGGGGCCCGGGGCGCGGCCAAATCGAACCACTGCCGTTCTTTCGTCTGACCGCGCCAAAAGGCCTCATAGGCCTTGTCCAGGGCGGTCGTGGTGATGTTGACGTTGTCTTTTTCCAGGGCGACGGGGCCTTCGCTTTCCGGCTTATTAAATCGGGACGCGATGCGCTTGAACAATCGGACGAGGAAATACCAAATCCTCGCCGGCCAACTGCGGTTGGCGCGCACGATGTCGGCCGCTTCTTGGACGACCCGGACGCCTTTTTCCCTCAACGATCGGTCCATGTCCTTGATGGCGTTGGGGGGGAACCCGACCGGGCGCGTCCCCTCTTTCACCATGATGACTTCGAACCCCGCGTTGGCCGCGTCCTCGGCGGACCAGCCCTCGCAATAGTCGTAGGCCAATCCCCCGGGGATGAAAATCCGCCGGACTCCCGCCCGCCACAATTCCTCGGCCAAACGCGTCGGGTTTCCCCGATTATCGAGGAACCCGCTGTAGGAATCCGTCTTCGGATCCGTCCCTTTATTGAGGACCATGTGGAAATTGCTTTCCGCCAGGCCGGGATGGAACAACGCCTCGTCGGTGTTTTCCAGGCCGTGGTCCGGCCAAAGGACTTGGACCTTGCCCTTATCCGCCAACTCCTGCAGGTATTGCCGCAATTCGCCCAAGGTAAATTTCGCGTGAGGCGCGATATGGTCCTTCACGTTTTCCTCGGTCCAATCCTTGATGAGGTCAAGGGTTATCACGGAATAGGGCGCCAACCCGACGTAGGAACTGGCCAAGGAAATGTGGCCCCAGGGATGCCAATCCCGCGTGGCGTAACGGTTCTTTTTTGGAAAAAGCTTCATCACCGTTTGCACGCTGGGCACGATGGCGTCCCCGTCGGCCACCGCCAACCCTCCTTTAGGAGGCATGAACGTCTTCTGCGGGTCGATCACCAGGCAAGCGTCCGTCTTGGGATCGATGCGGAGGGGATCCCTGGGGAACCGCTTCCGGATCCAATTGAAAAGAGAGGACAGCCACCCGCTCTTTTCATCGACGCGCAGGGAATAAATGGGGTGTCCTTGGATCTTTTTCCCGTATTTTTCGGCTGTTTCGGCCAGCGGGATGAACGAGTCGAACCCCTTCGATTTCCAATCGACGTAGGTGACGGGGACCCTCTTCCCGCGGGCCACCTCGACTTCTTTCCAGGCGATGGGCCCGCCGCCGACGCAAACGACTTCCTTCAAGAACGGGTTATTCCCCGACGTGAAACCGTCCCCCAAATACACCGCCGTCGATCCGGCCGGTTTGCCGTTGTGGATACCGCCCCAGATCACGTTTCCCGCCCCTCCCCGGGTCGTCGGGATGTAGAGGACATAATCCACGTGGCTGTCCACGCGCGCGACGTCGCTTTGGACCGCCGCCAGGGGCACCCCGTGGACCGTTTTCAAGTGGTTCATGATGAAAGCGACGTTCGGCGCGTTCTCGTCATATTGATCCCCTCCGAACACCGCTACCCACTTTCCTTTCCCGAATTTTTCGTCTTGCATCTGGGCGATGAAATCGATCTCCCGGACTAAATCGTCCGGGTTTTCATAGGACTTCGCTCCGTTGCCGATGAAAAGGACCGCGGCTTTGTACCCGCCGAGCCCTTCCAACATATCCTTCTCGTCCTTGAAAACCACCTGCCGTTCGGACGCGGGAACGCCTTTGATGATCGTCGGTTCGGCCTTTTCGAGGGTTTCCGGGAAATCGCTCCGGAATTGGGCGCCGCGACTTTCCTTCCTCTCCAACGCCGACCGGGCGACCATCTCGGCCACCTCCAATTTCCCTTCGATGATCTTTTTGCCGATGCTCTCCTTGAAACGGCGCTCGCGAAATTTGTTCCGCAATTCCGCCAGGGTCCGCAGGGCCTCCGTCAAGCCGGCCTCGTCGCGGATGATCCCCGCGTAACGGCTCATGCATTCGCGCAGGGACCGGTCGTAGTCGCGCAACTCGGCCAGCTCGGCGGCGGAGACTTCCCTGCCGACGGCGAACGTCTTCCTTCCGGGTTTCAGCCGCAGCCGGTCCGCCTCCGGCCGTCCAATCCCCGACCGGGCGCGCTGAGTCATGTCGTCGGCCGCGCGCTTGCCGAACACGCCTCCCTCCAAGAGCGAATTACTGGCCAGCCGGTTGGCGCCGTGGACGCCGACGCGGGAAACCTCTCCCGCCGCGTAAAGACCGGGGACCGAGGTCCTACCGTTCACATCGGTTTTGATTCCTCCCATGCAATAGTGGGCGGCCGGGGCAACGGGGATGAGATGCTCCTTGTCCAAGTCCAATCCCATTTCGAGACAGCGTCCGTAAATGGTGGGGAACCTTGCCTTGAACGAAATGGGTTGGTGGGTGGTTTCGTCGTGCAGTTCCGAGACATCCAGATAAACGTATTCGCTTTGGGTCTCCCGCATTTCGTTGAAAATGGCGCGGGCCACAACGTCGCGCGGGGCCAACTCCGGTGAGGCGTATTCGCCCTCTTGGACATATTTCGGCATGAACCGCTCGCCTTTCGTATTCATCAGTTTGGCGCCGGCGCCGCGAACCGCCTCGGACACCAGAAAGTTCTGGGTCAGAAAGGGGATGAGGGGGTTGGCCGTCCGCCTTTCCTTCGGGACGAAGAGCGTGCTGGGATGGAACTGCACCATTTCCATGTCCGCCACGTCCGCGCCGGCCTGGTGAGCCAGGGCGATCAAATCCCCCGTGGCCGAACCCGGGTTGCTCGTAACGGAATAGAGTTGCGCGTAGCCGCCCGTCGCGATGAGAGTGGACGGCGCCAGGAAGTCGATCTCCCGCCCGGTTTCGGAGAGGACCGCCCTCGCGCCGCACGCCTCGCCGCCATCGGTGAGGGTTTCCGTGACGAACGTGTTCTCAAATATTCGGATGTTCGGGTTCTTCATCACTTGCAAGGCCAAGGCCCGTTCGATCTCGCGACCGGTGGCGTCGCCTCCGGCGCGCAACACGCGCGCCCGAGAATGCCCTCCTTCCCTGGCTAAAATATACTTCCCATGCTCATCGCGGTCGAACTTCACGCCCCATCTCTCAAAATCCTTAATCAGGTCAGGACTCTCCTCGGAAAGGAGGCGCACCGACTCCTCCTCGGTTAAACCGACCCCCACTTTGTGCGTATCCCTTATGTGCGATTCAAAAGTGTCCTCCGGATCCACCACGGCGACGATGCCCCCCTGGGCATATTCCGTGTTGGCCTGGCGCAATTTCCCTTTCGTCACCAACATGACTTGTTGCCCTTGCTCCGCCAGGCGCAGCGCCGCCGTCAGGCCGGCGATCCCCGAGCCGATGACGAGTTCGTCCCCCCTATTTATGAACTCGGTCGGTTTCGGCAGAGGGGGCTCCGGCTTCTTTTGCAGCACCAGGCCGATGTGGCTGGCGGGAGTGTCTTTCCCGTCGACGGGTTTGACGTCCTTGGCCCATTTGTCGCCCAAATATTCCAGGCGGTACACTTCCCGCCGGACGACGTTGAACTTTTCCCCGGCGAAGCCCATGAATTCCTCTTTCGAAATCGCCCCGAAGGGGGAAACCATTTCGTGGCTCCAGGAGTCCGTTCCGTGATAGAGGTATTTCATGAGGAATTCATAGAAATCGCCGGATTCCATGCTGACGACGTCACGGTGTTGGAGGTGCGTCGACAAGTCGTTCAAGGGATCGTTGGACTCCGCCGAAGAAAAAACCCTCACGGGACGGACGGCCGAGCGCTGGTCCGCGGCGTCGCGGTTTCCTTTGAAGTCCTTCACAAATTGAATGAACGCCTTTTTGGCCTCGTCGTTTTTCAAATCAAAGGTCCGTCTTCCCGGGGCGGGTCGGACGCCGTCGCGGATGATCAACCGGCCTCCGGGCTTGAGCAATCCGCTGAGGAGCTCAAGGACCTGCCTCGCTTTGGCCGGGCCTTCCGTGAAATAGATGGAGTGCAGGCTGGACCCCAGCACCACGGTGTCGAACTTGCCTTCGTATTGGTAATAGTCCGGCCAGTTCAACAGGTTCCGGAGAAGGAACTCGCCCTTCGGATACTTCGCCGTGGCGGCGGCGAGATACCGGGAATCGCGGTCCAAACCGACGACCCGCGCGCGGGGGTATCGGCTACGCAAAAGGTCGGTGAACGCTTCGTCCCAAAGGCCGATCTGCAAAATGTCGCCGTTGGGGACGTCGATGCCCTCCGTCAACAAGCGCTCTTTATCTCCCTTCGACGCGCCGCTTTCCTCCATGAATTCTTCCATACCCGACGCTTCGACGGGTTTTTCCACGGCGGGCAATGGGGGAGACTCGGGCGTTTCGTTTTGCCCGATGAGGCGGCGAACGATGTAAGTGACGAGCGGCTGGATCGACACTTTGAGGGAGGCGTCCATCCCCGCCGGAAGCGGCAAGGACTCGCTGGCGACGACGAGCCGCGGGGCCATGCGCCGTTTCACGGGATCGACGCGGTCCGGAGCGGGAACCGTCGCGGTTTCGAGCTCTCCTTCGGAGAGGCCGGTCGAGAAGGGTTCGAGGCCCCGGTTGAATTTCCCCTGCACAACGCCGGCGTAGACGCGCTGCCAGGAGAGGCCGAGGTCCTTGACCAGCACGTAGTCCGCGCTCAACAGGGTGGAGCCTTGAGCGGTTTCGTCGTCCAGGACGAAGGCCCAGGCGTCGCGCAGTTGTTCGGCGGATAGGCCGAGAGGTTGGCTATCACCGGTCAAGAGAGGGCCCGCCATCGCGACCTCGTTGGCGTTCGTGCGCTTCTTGTCCAGGAACGCCGGCCGGACGTCCACGTCCACGCCGAAATCCCACTTGATGCGGTGACGCAACGTTTCGGCGGCTTCCGTGACGTAAGGATAGGCGCCATCGTCGGGAGCGACGAGGAGCAGGGGTTTGCCCGCGAACTCTTCGCGGAGGCGCCCGGCGAGGGCGGCGCGTTCCGGCGGAGTCAACCGCGACGGATCGACCCCCAGCGTTCGCTTCACGGCTTGATTGAAAAGGTGTTCGGCGAGCGGCGGGAAGGCGTTGACGTTGGTGAGGGTCTCCCCTCCGATCCCCGTCACGCCGCTCTTTCCGCCGTAGTGGACGTTGATGGCGAAATGCTCGTCAGCGAGGCGGTTGACCGCCCGGAGCACGGTCGCGGCGCTGACCGCTTCGCCCGGCGTGGAGCGCTTGTCCTGGCGGGCGTAGCCTTCGTAGGTGTTGATGACCGAGACGCTCGCCGCGCCGGCCCGCCGGAGCGCCGCCAGCGTCAAGAGCAGGTCCACCAGGCCGCGCGAATTCTCGGTGGAGTGGATGATCACGACGTTCTGCCCCGCGACGCCCTCCGGCAGTTTAATCGAGCGGCCGTGGCGGCCGTCCGAAGCTTCGGCGCGGCTAAGTTCCGCCCCGCATTGCGCGGCGGCCAAGCGGGCCGATTCTTCGAACCTCGGATCGATGAAGAGGAGGCGCTGGACTTGGAAAGGAGACTCTTTTTTCGCGAGCGCCGGGAAAGGCTCGACGCCGGACGGACGCGCGCCGCCGCGCCCCGACAGCTCGATCCCGTCCGCCTCGACCGCGAGCACGCGGAGGAGATCTCCTTGTCCGGCGAAAGAATCGGGGAGCGTCAGCGTCACCGACCGCGCGCCGAGATCGCGAAGCGCGTCGAGCGCGAGGAGGAGCGCCACGACGCCGTCCGAAGTTTCCGGGGACGCCGACACGCGGACGTCTTTCCCGGAAATCCGCGCGTGGTCCAAAACATCGACGCGAACCTCGCCGTCGGGAAACCGGCCGAACTCCATCTTCACCGGGTTGTCCTCGATCGATACGGCGATCGGGAACTCGCCGGTGGGGAAATCTTTCGTGCTGGACTCCGCCCCCGGAACGGCGAGGGCTTTCCAGAACCGATCCGGGAAGAACCCGTTATCCGCCATGTGCTCGATCAATCCCACGACCGGCGATAAGAGGGCCGCCAACCCCACGGCTTTCACCACGTCCGACAACGGCACCCCCGTCGCGTGCAGAGGGACCATGACCAAATACGCCGTTAGGAAAATGATCAGCGTCGTCAGCCCGTAGCCGACAAACCGCCGGTACAATTCCTTTTGTTCGGAAAGTGTTCGATGGGGGTGCTTCGAAAACGCCGAGTAACGCGCCGTCCCATAGACCGCCAATAGACCCGCCGCAAAAGCCGCGGCGAAACGGGCCAGATTGCTCACGTCGCCGTACGCCAACAACGTGATGACCAACGCCGGGAGCCCGGCCACCCAGACAAAGCGGTATTTCGCCTCCTCGATGAAAGGCCGCGCCACCGTCAATGTCCAGGGGTCTTTGCTGTCCACCTCGGAGCCGGTGAGAGACCGGGTATTATCGAACAACGTTTCCGGATTCGTTGAATATCGATAAGCGTTCCCGGGCTCCTCCGCCTCCATGTCCGCCGCGGAAAATCCGGGCGAATCGTCTTTGACGAAACCGTATTTTTCATAGACCCTTTGCGCGTTCCTGTTCGTCTTCAAGACGAGCAAATCAATTTCCCGAGCCCCGATGGAAACCCCGGCGAAGCGATGGAGCAATTGTTTCGCGATGCCCTGCTTCCTCAAGCCCGGGTCCACGGCGATTTTTTCGATCCGAATGGCCTCCGGCTCGGTCAAGTTGGCCAGCAGGAAGCCTCCCACTTTCCCATCTTGGTCCCGATAGACCTGGCTTAAATGAAGCCCGCTCTGATGCTCCAAAGAGATCACGGACAACACGTACCGGATATCGACCGGGAATATCGTGCCTTCCCTTCGATGAAGGTAATCCAAAGTGTCGACGATTTGGATGACCACGCCGGCGATGTCATAGTTGTCGGAATACTTCCGGATTTCCCGCTCGGCCTTTTCGGGGTCCGACGAGCGCGCGATTTCAAGCAAACGCGGCAGGATCTCCGCGTCCCTCTCCGATAAATCGCTCAAGGACCGGAAAGGTCCCGACTCCATCCGACCGGAAAAAGGCGCAATGGTTCGGACGCCATTCTCGTCAATGACCAAAATGACGGGAGACATTCCACCCTCTTGTCCCTGTGAACCTCCGTTCGCATCGATCAAGGAGGAGAAGAAATCTCTCGGCGCATTCCCATGCCCCCGCCGGCGTCTCTCGATGTCACCTCTCATCGCCTGGGCGCATTCCCCCCACGTTTGAGTTCTCGCCCTAGGCGCGCCGGGAAAGGGTTTCTGGAAGATCAACGTGTCATACTGATTCTCGTCGCTGATTTCAAAATCGAGACGCCACCCCTCGGAAAGGATATCGGCGGCGAAGGGTCCCGTCACGGCGAACAGCCGATTCCTTTGTCCTTCCATAGGCCAGGATTGAACGACGAGTTTTCCCTTGGGCGCCAACGCCTCGGCCAATTCACGCCACTTCTCGGAGTCCCTGAAGGCTTCCACATAGGCTTGCGCGTTTTTTGCGCGGATCATGGCGACGGGACCGAAAGCCTTCCAGTCCACCCGGGCCGCGTCGGCCCGCAAAACGGAGACCTGATCCGCCCGGCCGAACTCCCTGGCCGCGGTCAAAAGGAATGTTTCGGCGAAAGGGGAGAGGTCCACCGCGATGTATTTTCGGCCTGGTTTCATTCCCGGCATAAACTGAGCGAAATGAACGCCGGAAGCGATGTCCACCACGGCGCCCTCCACTTCGAAGTCAGGCAACGTGGAGTCCTTCCTCGTGAAACTAAACCGCTGGTATTCAAAAACCTGCTCCAACGCATGCAGTTCCGCCAAGTCTCTCACCACTTCGACGTCCTTTGGATCATCCCCCTCGGATATGGAAAGAATTGGAAGGTTGTTCAGCGCGTCCCGGTAAGCTTCAACCATGAGATTAAATATTTCACGGGGAGACCGATCTGGCTCAATATACGGGGAAAATCCAGGGAGGTATTCCTCCATCACAAGGTGAATGTTCATTTCCATTGTTGCTGATTTCGCCTCGGGGGAATTGTCTTTGGGCAAAACGATTGTGGTGCGTCTCAATAAATGAGTCAGTGACTGAACGATTAAGGGAACCATCTCGGGCGGCGCCCGCGCTTTGAGCTTTTGAAATGCGGCCCGATTCCTCAATAGATGCGTAACCCGATCGATCAATCGGAATGACTCAACGTCGAAATTCTCCCTTGCCTTGACGATCTGGCCTATTTCCTTTTCCGAGAAAGGGACTCGACCGTTCGACCTCAGTATGGGGTTGACCTCGTTTCGCAATTGGTCCGGTAATTTCGCCCTACACTCCGCCGCCTCCTCCAAGGTGTCGTGGGGGTGAACGAGGAGATGGCTGAAATCCTTGAACAACTCGGGTTCACCACGGTACCGGTCCAGTATCCGCAACGCGTCTTTGAAAATCGGTTTGCGGACAACTTCGGCGGACATCGCTTTCGACGGCTTCTTCCCCGGTTTTTTCTT
>PMLF01000049.1 GCA_003158755.1 Elusimicrobiota bacterium
AGATGCTCGACCGGCTGATGGGTGGGACCGTCTTCGCCCAACCCGATGCTGTCGTGGGTCATGACGTAGACGACGCCCAACTTCATGAACGCCGCCAGGCGAAGAGAAGGTTTCAGGTAATCAGTGAAGGTTAGGAAAGACGCTCCGAAAGGAAGGAACGGTCCCGTCAAGGCGATGCCGTTCAATATACCTCCCATGGCGTGCTCCCGGATGCCGAAGTGGAAGTTACGACCGCCGTAGCTCCCCGCCTGGAAATCGCCCTTCCCTTCGATATTGGAATTGTTGGAAGGGGCCAAATCCGCCGAACCGCCGAGGATTTGGGGCAAAACGGCCGCAAGGGCGTTGATCGATTTGCCCGACGCCTGGCGCGTGGCCAGTTTCTCCCCCGCCTTGAACGTCGGCAACTTGGCCGCCCACCCGGAGGGCAAAGTCCCGCTCCAAAAAACGTCCCATTGTGCGGACAACTCGGGATGGGCTTTCCGCCATCCGACCAAAAGTTCTTCCCAAACATTTTGGGCCGCTTCGCCCTTTTCCATTTCCTTCCGGAAATGGGCGCGGACCTCCTCGGGGACGAAGAAGGCCGGCTCCGCCGGCCAATTCAGGTTCTTCTTGGCGGCGGCGGTCTCCGCGGCGCCCAGGGGCGACCCGTGGGCTTCCGCCGTGTTTTGCTTGTGGGGAGCTCCAAAACCGATATGGGTGCGGACGATGATCAGCGTCGGCCGCTCCGTCTGGGAGTGGGCTTCGCGGAACGCTTTCTCCACCGCGGCTAAGTCGTTGGCGTCTTCCAGCCGGAGCACTTGCCAACCGTAGGCTTCGAATCGCGCTCCCACGTCCTCGGAAAAAGCCAAATTCGTGGAGCCTTCGATGGTGATGTGGTTGTCCAGATAGACGTATTTGAGCCGTCCCAATTTGAGGTGGCCGGCCAGGGAAGCGGCTTCCGAGGAGATACCCTCCATCATGTCGCCGTCGCTCGCGAAGGCCCAGGTAAAGTGATCGACGACGTCGAACCCCGGCGTGTTGAAACGGGCGGCCAGGTGCCGCTCGGCGATGGCCATCCCAACACCGTTGGCGAACCCCTGGCCCAAAGGACCAGTGGTGGTTTCGACTCCCATCGCGGGATTGTGTTCCGGATGACCCGGAGTCTTCGACCCCCACTGGCGGAAATTCTTGATGTCGTCTAAGGAAAGGTCGTAACCCGACAAGTGCAGGGCGCCGTATAGCAGCATGGAGGCGTGGCCGCAGGAAAGGATGAACCGGTCCCGGTTGATCCATTGAGGATTTTTCGGGTTGTGCTTGAGCAGGCGGGTGAAAAGGACGTACGCCAGGGGCGCCGCTTCCATCGGCGTTCCCGGATGCCCGGAGTTGGCCTTCTCGACGGCGTCCACCGCGAGGAAGCGGAGGGTGTTCACGCAGAGCAGATCGATTTCAGCGGCGGTAGAGGTCATGGCACTTCCTTGAATGGTTTGAGATGGGGATGATGGCGCCCAAGGAAGCGGAATTATAACAAAAACCGCCGATGCGCCGTCCGACTCGAAATCCTTGAGGAGAAAATCCCTCCTTCTTTCAAAAATCCAGCGGCACGGGGTCGCCCCATCGAATCCTTTCAGGCGTCACGTCGGCTCGATAGGCCAAAATCTCGACACCCGCCTCCCGGGCAGCCCGCAGGCCTTGGCCATAAACCGGGTCGATGTGGTCGGCGGGCCGGAAGGCGCGGCCGTCGGGACGCTGGACCACGAACAGCATCGCGGCCCGCTGGCCCGTCTTCACGACGCGGGTCAGCTCCTCCAAATGCTTGGCACCGCGCTCAGTGACGGAGTCCGGAAACTGGGCGAGGCCGTCCTCCACCATCGAGACGTTTTTCACCTCCACGTAAAATGGGCCCGGAGGACCCTCCAGCAAAAGGTCGACGCGGCTATTGTCGCCGTATTTCACTTCCCGGCGGAGATCGGTGTAGCTGATGAATTCGGGGATCGCGCCGTATTGGACAGCCCGGGCGGCGAGGCTGTTGGGGATTCCGGTGTTGACGCCCACCCAGCCGGCGTCCATGCGAATCATCTCCCACGTGAATGGGAGCTTCCGTCCGTCTCCGGGGCGGTAGCTCAAGCGAACCTCCCGACCCATCTCGCTGCACGTCTTCATGCTTCCGGTATTGGCGCAATGGGCCGTGACGATTTTCCCTCCCCGAAGCTTCACGTCGGCGAGGAACCTCTTGTATCGTTGCAGGAGAATCCCCGGCACGAGGGGAGGCTGAAAGGTTATTTCAACTTCCATATTTTTTTCAGCTCCTCGTTGATGGCCTCCGCCTCGGATGGAAGCATCGAAACTCTCCGGACATTCCGTCCGGGGGCTCCCGCGGCCAGGAACGCCTCGCAAGAAAGGATGTTGGCTCCCGCGGCGCGCACCCATCTTTGGATGGCGCGATCGTTGGTGACGACGACGGATTCGCTGGGGTTGGACAAGCGGTCGATCTGGGCTTTGATGACCCCGTCAGCGTCCTTCCCGGGGGAGAAGATCACCTTCGTGGAGCCGGGCCAAATGGGGGATGACACGTCCACCTTCCCGTCGAACACCACGGTGACACGGTTGGACGACGCCCCTTCGGGCCGGCGGCTCTCGATAAATCGGAGCAGGCGCTCTCTCTGGTCGCGGAGGGACCCGCCCTCGAAGGCGTCCGAGCATCGGATCACGTTGTAGCCGTCGACGAAATAGTGCATGCGCCAACTATGATACCGTTTTCATAGATGTTATTATTTCACATCAATATGAAAAGGGCTTCGGCCATTTCCGTCTTACTCCTCCTTCTCACCGGCCCATCGGTGACGACCGTCCGGGCGGACGATCGGGCCGTCTCCGCGCCGATGGCGACCGACTACGACCGCTTGATCGACGACGGTCTCCGCGCCCTGTACTACCTCGACTATTCCAAAGCCAACGAAGACTTCCGGGAATTGACGGACCGGTTCCCCGCGAGCCCTCTGGGCCCCTACGCCGTCGCCACCGGATGGTGGTGGGAACTCACCAACGAGTTCGACGAGCGGAACCCCGCCCTCGAAAAACAATTTCTGGCCGCCGCCGACCGGGCCGCCGCCTTCGCCCGAAAATCCATCAAAACCTCCGGCGACCCCGATGGAGAGGCTCATCTTTGCCTCGGAGGCGCCCTGGGCCTTAAAGCCCGTTGGGAAGCCATCCAAGGCAAGTGGCTGGCGGCTTACCGGGACGGCAAGCAGGCCTTCGACGCCCAGGAACAGGCCATCGCCGTCAACCCAAAAATGTATGACGCCTACCTGGGGGTGGGCATCTTCCACTATTACACCGCCACGCTCCCCGCCGTGGTGAAGGTTCTGGCCAAGCTAATATTCGGCGGGAACAAGCAACAGGGGTTGGACGAGATCCGCGCCGCAATGGATAAGGGACGCTTCTCACGCACCGCGGCCAGGCTTTTCATGGTCGGCATACTCGTGAACGACGACAAGAACCCGTCCGCCGGGCTCGCTTTGGTGCGGGAAGGCCGCCGGGAATATCCCGGCAGCCCCTTCTTCCACTTGTTGGAAATGTTGGTCTTGGACGAAGCGAAGGACTGGGACGGTTTGGAGCGGGAAGCCGACGACTTTTTGACGCGAACGAAAAAGGGCGAACCCTTCTACAATCCCATCTACGAGCACCGGGCCCTTTGGTCCCTGGGGAACGCCGCCCTGGGACGAGGGGACGCCGCCCGTGCCGTGGAAATCTACGACGGGATCCTCCGGGATTTTCCCCTGGAAGATCGTTGGATCACCATGACCTATTTGAACCGCGGACGGGCCTACGACCGACTGGGAGAAAGGGACAAGGCCGTCGCCGACTACCGCGCCGTCTTAAAGCGCCGGAACGTGTGGGGACTGCGCGACAAGGCGAAACATTTTCTACAAGAGGCCGACCGACCATGACGCCGATTCGACGAACCACCATGCTGACCGCGATCGGCCTCGGCACCGCCGGACTCATGGCCGCCAGCGTCGTCTTCACGAAAAGCCAAGTCACCACGTCGTACCGAGTCCGAACCGCCGCCGCCTCCGAATCGGCGCGGAGCGGGCTCCAACAGGCCCTGGACGACCACCTTCAAACTCTTTCCGACCTCTCGCGCTCCCTCGGGGAACTGCCCGCCGCGAACGCCGACGAATACCGCGAGCGGGCCGTCCGCGCCGCCACCCAGGCCCCCGCCTTCGCCGCCATCAACTTCCTGGACCACCGGTTCATCGAAACGTACCTGTACCCCTACGGCCCCAACCGCTCCCTCGAAGGGCTGGACCTGAAGACCCGATTCGACGCCCTACCGGCGGCCCACCGCGCCGTCGCCTCCAACAACCCCGCCGCCACCGGCTTGGTTCCCTTGGCGCAGGGGGGCCAGGGGTTCCTGACCTACGTGCCGGTTCGGCGAAAAGATCGATGGGAGGGATTGGTGGAGGGAACTCTGGAGCGGAATGAGTTCGGAAAGCGGTTCGTAGTTCGGGCCGTCCCGCCCGACCACGACGCGAGCGTGCTGGACGAGTCCAACGACACGCCCTTTTACACGACGGCCCTTCGGCCGGAAACCACGTTCGGCCCTTACGACTACTACGTCACCCTGCGTTTCGTGGACCGCCGCTGGTGGGTGGTGTTGCATCCCCGGACGTCGCCGTCTCCCCTGTGGCCGCTGACGGGTGTGATGCTCCTGGAATTGGGGTTGGGGGCGTTCCTCGTCCGCCGACTCATCACCGTCGGCGGGTTAAGAGACGCCGCCACCACGAGTCGCCTTCCCGACGTTCCACTTTAAGCCGCGTTTCCGGCCGGACCCTGGCCAGCCCCAAAATCGAACCCGACAAACGGATCTGAAGCCGCAACTCCTCTCCGTCCGTCGTGATTCCTTCCACGGGAGCCGGCAGGCTTTTGAGCCCTTCCGCCGAACGCCCTCCCAACAGCTTCGAAACGTATTGAGCGATGTCCCGTTCGTCGGTTAGGAGCGCCCGGACGACGTCTCCGGGAGCGATGTCCCGGGCGTAGACCCCGTCGTCGACCTCCTCCAACGCCACTTTCAGCGCCAGGCTCTCTCCCGCGCCGCCCGTGGACGGGGGCGACGGAGGCGCCGACGCTCCCTCCTCCCGCCGCACCCGGCGGTACTGGTCCAGGTTCAACTCCTCCCGCACCAGCGTCATCGTCACGGCCTCGCCGGAGAAATGGGAGGACACCAGCCGTTCCGCGTTCTCCCGGATGCGCTCCGTTTGTTTTTCGAGCAACCACTGGTGGAAGCGCTCCCCCTCCGCACCGCCCCACCGGTCCTCCAGGAGGCGTTCCAAACCTTGGCTCACCTGCTGGAGCGCGCCCTCGCTCAGCCGAAAGGCGTAGAGGGACCGCTCCACGTCGTACCAATCTCCGTCGAGGACGGTCTCGTAGAGGGACGGGTTATAGGATACCACCGATCGGATCCGCAACAGTCGGGACCGGCGCGTATCGGCGATGAGCACCACCAGGCCGTAAAGGTTGCTCGCCGGCGCCTGGAACTTACCCTTGAGCGCGACGATGTGGCGCAGGAGTCGGGCGATGGTCCGCACGGCTTTCTCGAGGTCGTACCCCGCCGAGGCCAGCGCCAACTCGGCCTCCCCCGGATCGCAGCCGGTCTCTTCCATCAAAAGGTGGATTTTATCCTGCACGATGGGTTCGCTCACGCTCGGGGATGGGACCGATCGTATACTTTCTTCAATTGGTCCTTGGAGAGATGGGTGTAGATCTGGGTGGTGGAAAGCGACTTGTGGCCGAGCATTTCCTGGACAGCGCGCAGATCGCAACCGCGGTTCAACAGATGGGTGGCGAAGCTGTGGCGGAGCGTGTGGGGATGGATCCCGGCGCCCAATCCCGCCCGCTGGGAAGCCGAATGGACGACGTCATAAAGAGCGCGGGAAGTCAGGCGTCCCCCTCGCCGGTTGAGGAAGAGGGGCCGCGCCGCGCGGCCGTCCGGCCGAGCCAGAGGGTCCACCCCGCGCTTGGCCAAAGCCTCCTTGAGGGCGTCCAGCGCCTTGCCGCCGACGGGCACGACCCGCTCCCGTCCGCCCTTTCCCAAAACCCGGAGCGTCCCGCCCCAAAAATCGACGTCCTCGACGTTCAGCGACGCCAGCTCGCCCACCCGCAACCCGGTGGAATAGAGGAGTTCCAGCGCGGCCCGGTCCCGTTCGAGATCGGGAGTGGGCGGCCGCCCCCGGCCGCCCGAAGGAATCGGAGGAGGCGCCTCGATCACGGAAACGGCCTGGGCTTCGGAAAGGACTCCCGGCAAGCGCCGCTCGCGCCGGGGAGACGGGAGGTCGACGGTCGGATCCGAAGAGAGAAGTTTTTCGCGGTGGAGGAATTTGAGGAAGGACCTCAAAGAAGCGTGACGGCGCAACAGGGTGTTGCGCGACTGACGATGGTCTCCGACGAGGGCCAGGTAGCGCCGGAGGAAGGGCCGATCCCAGATTTCCAGCCCGACCCGGGCCTTTATCGCGAAATCGATGAACTCGCTCAAGTCGGATTCGTAGGCGCGGATCGTATGGGGCGAAGCGTTCCGCTCGCCGCGCAAGTACACGCGAAACCTTCGCAAAGCGTCTTCAGGACCGGGGGACGAGGCAATTGATGTTTTCACAAACGATGTCCCATACACCGCTCATGCTGAGCTTGTCGAAGCATGAGTAAATTCGTCGGACACAGTTCACCCTTCGACAGGCTCAGGGTGAGCGGAGAGGGAGGCATTACTTTTACAAAGATCAATAGTGTTGAGACTGGAGAGGAATCTCCGCGAACCGCCGGGCCGGTCCCTTTAGGCCTCACTTTTCTCTTTTCCCGGAACCGCTTCTTCGCCCTCCGCTCCCTCTTTAGGGAACGGTTTGATATTGCGGCAGCGGGGGAACCCGGAGCAGGCCAGGAAGGGTCCGCGCTTGCCGATCCTCTTCCACATCATCCGTCCGCACTTGACGCACTTGTGTTCCGTGGCCTCGGGGGCGGGCCGGATGATCTTGACGCCGTCTTTGTCGACGGAAAACGTGGTCTTGCATTCGGGGTAGGCGGGGCAGGCCAGGAACCGCACGCGTCCGCGGACTTTGAGGACCATTTTCTTCCCGCACTTGGGGCAGATTTCCTCCGTCTCTTGGGGAACGATCTTTTGTCCGTTCCGGTCCACGGGGAACGTGACCTTGCAGGCCGGATAACCCGAGCACGCCAGGTACCGGCCGAACCGGTTCTCCCGCAAGGACATCTTCGAACCGCATTTGGGGCATTTCTCGTCGGTTTCCTGGGACCGGACCTCGACGCGGCCCATGGCCTTGTCGGCTTCGGCTAGGGTCTCTTCGAAAGGAACATAGAAATCCGAAAGGACTTTTTTCCAGTCGGCGTCGCCCTCGGCGACGGAATCCAACTGATCCTCCATCTTGGCGGTGAAATCCACGCTGACGATCCCCGGGAAATGCTTCACCAATTGCTGGTCGACGGTGCGTCCCAGGTCCGTCGGATAAAAGCGCCGTTCTTCCAGGCGCACGTACCCGCGCTCCACGATCGTGTGCATGATGGGCGCGTAGGTCGACGGACGGCCGATGCCGTGCTCCTCCAACGTTTTCACCAGGCTCGCCTCGTTGAAGCGCGGAGGCGGCTCGGTGAAATGCTGTTCCGGTTTGATGGCCTTGAACTTCAGTTGTTCGCCTTCGGTCACCAGCGGCAGGCGNNCGGCTCGGTGAAATGCTGTTCGGGGGTGAGCTCCTTCAGGTCCGGACGGTCCCCCACGGTGAGGGGCGGAAGGACTTTGGACTCCTTCGCGTCCTCCGCGTCGTCGCCCTTCTTCGCGTCCTCGTCGGCCACTTCGCCGTAGACGGCCAGGTAACCGGGAAATTTAAGGGCGTGGCCGTTGGCGCGGAAAACGAAGCCCGCGGCGTCGATGTCGACGGTCATTGTGTCGAAAATTGCGTCGGCCATATGG
>PMLF01000135.1 GCA_003158755.1 Elusimicrobiota bacterium
GATGGTGGTCGGGATCAGGCAGACGAGGAGCGCCACCAGGACCGTCACGGTGATCGGCGTCCCCTGTCCCGCCGCGCCCACGCTGTAGATGGAGAAGGGCAGGAGCGTCACCGTGGCGAGCAGGAAAATGATCGTCATGCCGGCCAGGAGGATGTTCAACGCGATCTCGTTGGGCGTTTTCTGCCGTTTGGCGCCCTCGACCATGTTGATCATCCGGTCCAGAAAGGTTTCGCCCGGGTTGACGGAGATCCGCACCACCAGCCAGTCCGACAGGACGTCGGTGCCGCCCGTGACGGCGCTCCTGTCCCCGCCTGATTCCCGGATGACGGGGGCGGACTCGCCGGTGATGGCCGCCTCGTTCACCGAGGCCGCGCCTTCGATCACTTCGCCGTCCATGGGGATGGTGTCGCCGGCCTCAACAAGAACAACATCCCCTTTGTGCAGCATAGCCGCGGAAACCATTGCAAACTTGGCCCCGTGCTTGGGTTGCATCAGCTTCTTGGCCTGGGTATCTTTCCGGGAGTTGCGCAAGGTGGCGGCTTGGGCCTTGCCGCGCCCCTCGGCCATGGCCTCCGAGAGGTTGGCGAAGAGGACCGTGAACCACAACCAAAGGGCCACCGCCAGGATGAAACCCGCGGGGGCCTCTCCGCGTCCGACGAGAGCCTGGATCCAGAGGCCCGTGGTTAGGACGCTGCCCACCTCCACCACGAACATCACCGGGTTTTTGATCTGGTGACGGGGATCCAATTTCCTAAAAGAATCCCAGAGGGCGGAGCGGAGGATGTTCCAGTCAAAGAGCTTGTGCGTTTTTCTAGTCATGTTAGGCTCCTCTCATCATGAGATGCTCGACAATCGGCCCCAGGGACCAGGCCGGGAAGAACGTCAATGCGCCGACGATTACTACGACGCCGGCCAGGAACGACACGAAGAGAGGCGTATGCGTGGGAAGCGTACCGGCTCCCTCGGGGACATGCTTCTTCTTCAAGAGCGAACCCGCGATGGCGAGGACAGGCAGGATGGCGCCGTACCGCCCGAAGAAAATGCAGAGACTTCCCAGGACGTCGTAAAAAGGCGTGTTGCACGTCAGCCCGGCAAAGGCGCTCCCGTTGTTGTTCCCTTCCGAGGCGAAGGCATAGAGGACCTCGGAGAGTCCGTGGGGGCCGGGGTTGGCCAGGCCGGCCAGCCCCGCCTTCGTCACCACGGCGATGGCCGACGCCATGAGCACGAAGAACAAGGGGATCAGGGCGGCGATGGAGGCCATCTTCACCTCGTAGGATTCGATCTTCTTCCCCATGTATTCGGGCGTGCGACCCACCATGAGGCCCGCCAGGAACACGGCGATGATCACGAAGACCATCATGCCGTACATGCCGCTCCCGACCCCTCCGTAGATGACCTCGCCCAGCTTCATCATCACGAGCGGCACCAGCCCGCCCAAAGGCGTATAGGAGTCGTGCATGGAATTGACGGAGCCGTTGGAGGTGGCCGTGACGGCCGTGGCCCAAAAGGCGGAGCTGGCGATCCCGAATCGGACGTCTTTCCCTTCCATGTTCCCGCCGGGCTGCAGGGTCGAGGCGGCCTGGGTGATCCCCATCTTGTCGAAAGCGGGGTTGCCAGACTGTTCGGCGGCCACGCAGCCCCACAGGAGGGGCACGAAGATGAGGGTCATCGCCGCCCATAGCGCCCATCCCTGCCGGGTGTCCCCCATCATCTTTCCAAATGTATAGGTGAGCGCCGACGGGATGAGGAGCACGAGCAGCAGCTCCATGAAGAGGGCTCCCCGGCCGGGGCACTCGTACGGATGGGCCGAGTTCACGTTGAAGTAGCCGCCGCCGTTGGTGCCCATCTGCTTGAGGGCGATCATGGCGCCCACCGGCCCCGTGGCGATAGTCTGCTCCTTGACCTCTTTGCCGTTGGCGTCCTTCGTCGGCTGGACCAGGGACACCGTATAGCTGGTCTTGAAGGTCGCGGGCATCCCCTGGGAGACGAGATACAGCGAGCAGACGACGGTCAGCGGCAGGAGGATGTAGAGGATACCGCGGTTCAAGTCCACCCAGAAATTCCCAACGGTCTTGCCCTTGACGCCCCGCATGCCCCGGATGAGCGCCACCAGCACCGCCATGCCCACGGCCGGGGAGATGAAGTCCTGCACAAGGACGCCGACCATCTGCGTGAAGTAGCTCAGGGTCGTCTCGCCGCCGTAGCATTGCCATTGGGTGTTGGTCAGGAAGCTCAGCGCGATGTTCATGGACATGTCCGGCGCCACAGGCCCCAGGCCCAGGGGATTGAGCGGAAGGAGGTGTTGAAACCTCAAGAGTGCGTAAAAGACCAGGAAACCGGCGAAACCGGACATCATGACCGCCACCGCGTAGGTCTTCCAATTCATCTCTTCATTCGGGTCCACGCCCCAAAGCTTGTAGACCAGGTTCTCAACGGGCCGCAGCCATTTCGCCGGGCCGGGCAGGTCGCCCTCGAAAACTTTGGCCATGTACCAGCCAAGGGGCTTGGTCAGCGCCAGCATGGCGCCGAGATAAACGAGACATTCAACCAGGTTATGAGCGTTCATTGGTCGGACCCTCCTCCGCTGTCCCGATCGACACCCTTGCCCATCGGCTTTTCACTTCTTGATTTACCACTTTAAGCACACACGACAAAATCGTCAACGACCTTCCAGTTCCGATCCCTTGCGAAAGTCGCGCGATCGCTTCCATTCCTCCGCGTCATTTTTCAACTCCCGGAGGACATCCCTCAATTGACGACGCTCTTCTTTTAAGTCGGAGTCGGAGGACGCTCCGGGAGTTTCGGTCAGGCGGGTTATTTCCTTTTCATCCTCCTCCAGTTTTCCCAACACGTCCGCCAACCGGCGTTCGTCCCGATGAAGCGTTTCAATGCATTGACGGGTTTGATCGGGGGCGGTTTGCTTGGCCTCGTCCTCCAGCGCGGTGGAAGGCACCACCACCGCGCCCGCGAGGACACAGAGGATCAGGAGCGACCCGAAGGAAACCAATCCCGCGACAATGAACTTTCTCATGACGATGAGCCTCCCGTCCGGCGACTCATTACAGTTGATGTTTGTCTTTCATCTTTTTCTGCAACCACAGCCCCAATGAAATTCCCAAAACAATGACGCCGACGATGAACGCGATGACCATACGCCATGCCTCCTAGATGGGACTTTCTTTCCCCCACAGGATAGCGGAGAGACCCGTTAACGATCCATTCATGAGCCGTTAAGGTTCCGTTAAATTTGGTTGGTCTGGAGAAAGCGGGAATGCAGAGGTGGGTCAGCGATTACCGAACTGAATAAGAAGGCCCCCCAGGGAGATGAACCCCAGGCCAAGCCAGGTGGCGGGAGGAATCGATTCGCGGAAAATGAAACGCCCGAAGAGAACGCCCGTAAAGGCGAAGAAAACGATGTAGACGCCGAGCAGTTTGGAGAAATCCCACTTCACCGTGTTCACTAATGGGCCGTAGCCACCAAGCATCGCGAATCCTAGGGCGATTAACACCGGTTTGGAACCGCGCAGTCCGTGACGGACCACGGCGTCCCCTCCTACCTCCAAGAGAGCCGATAAAGTGAAAACAATCCAAGCCAATGAGGTCATCGTTTCACTCCTTTTCGTCCGGGGCTTCCAGGCGGTAACCGACGCCCGGCTCCGTCTTGAGACAGCGGGGCCTCACGGGGTCGGGCTCGATTTTATGGCGGAGTTGGTGGACGAAAATGCGGACGGATTCGGGCGTCACGACGCGGTCCTCGCCCCAAGCTTCTTTCATCAATTGCTTGTGGCTAACCACCCGTCCGGCGTTCCGGACCAGGACGGCGAGCAGGTCGTACTGCTGCGGAGACAGCCGGACGTCCTTCTTGCGGAGGGTAACGCGACGGGCGACCAGGTCCACTTTCAGGCCCTCGCGCTCGTACATGGGAGGGGCATCCTCCGATCGATTCTCAGCGTGGCGCAGCGCCACTCTCAAGCGAGCCATCAATTCCGCAATTCCGAAAGGCTTCGTGAGATAGTCGTCTGCGCCCATGTCGAGCCCGGCAATTTTGTCCTTCTCCTGGCCTCGGGCGGAAATGATCAGGATGGGGACCGACGTCCATTGGCGGAGGGTTTTCAGGACGTCCAATCCGTCCCCGTCGGGAAGGCCCAAATCCAAAAGGATCACGGCGGGTTTTTTGGAAGAAGCCAATTCCAACCCCATCCGCCCCGTGGTGGCCTCCACGACCCGCCAACCCATGTCTTCCATCGACGGGCGCAGGAATCTCAATATGGCCGGTTCGTCCTCAATCACGAGCAGAGTCTTTTCATCGTCCATGTTTTTCATCCTTGCGGGAGGGTGAATTGGAAAAGGGCCCCGCCGCCCGTCCGGTTCTCGGCCCAAATCTTGCCCCCGTGGACGTTCACGACGGCCCGGCAGATCGCCAGCCCGAGCCCGGCGCCGGGGGACGTTTTCTCCCGGTAAAACTTTTCAAACACTTTTTCGAGTTCGTCCTCTTTCAATCCGGGTCCCCGGTCCGCCACGGCGACGATGACCGATCCATTTCCCACACTGGCCGACACATCGATCCGGCCGTCCGCCGCCGAGTGCCGGACGGCGTTCTCCAATAAATTGATCAATACCTGCTCGACCAAAACGCCGTCCATGGGGATCGGGGGCAAATCTTCCGGAATGTCAACATCCACATCCCGGGAGCCGAGAGATTTCGCTAGCCGTTCCAAAGCGCTGCCGATGACCTCCTCCAAGGGATACAGTTCCTTTTGAAGACGTATTGATTCCAATCGCGTGGCTTCGAGGAGATTCTGAACGAGTCGCGAAAGACGTTCCGCCTCCGTCTGAATGTTTTCCAACAGCTCTCGGGTCGGGAGGTTCTTGGCTAACTCTTCTTTGCCCATCAAAGCCTCGGCCGAACCCAGAATGGCAGCCAAGGGCGTCCGAAAATCATGGGAAACAGCGCTCAAAAGCGAACTCCGCATTCGTTCGGTCTCCGCCTCCATTTCCGACCGACGCGCGTTGTCCTCCAAACGGTCGACCTCCAAGGCCAGCGCGATCTGATGGGCGAAAGATTCCAGCAGCATGCGGCGGCCGGGAAAAAGCAAATCCGCGCGATTCCGGGGATGGACCCGAAGCACTCCGACGGGTCCTTGACTCCCCTGAAGAGGAACGAAATACGCTTCCTCGTCCGGCAAGGCCTGAGTGCCTATTCCGGCGGCTTGCCATCGGTCATAGACCCATTGCGCCACACCGCGTTCCTTGTCGCCGGGATCTTCAATCACCCCCGAATGGGCCTTGATTTTCAAACCGCCTGCAACCTCCGGGACATAAGCGATCACTTCGCCGTTGAAGACTTTCGCCAAATGGTCCACGGCGGACTTCAACATCCGGTCCGTTCCCCGGCTACCGGCCAGTTGCTGGGTAAAAGCGTGCAATATGGACGTAAGGCTTTGTCCCTGCCGGGCCGACTCGGCCTCTTCTCTCAAACGGACAGTGAGGTGGCTGATGACCATGGCGGCGACGAACATGACGGCGAAGGTTAGAAGATATTCGGTGTCCGACACCCGAAAGGTAAAACGCGGCGGCACGAAACAAAAATCGAAGCAAAGGACGCTCAGGACCGAGGCCAGCGCCGCCGGTCCCCGATGGCCCCGGGCCGCCGTCGCCAAAACGCCCAACAGATAGATCATGACCAGATTCGTGGGCGAGAAAAACGGGTTGATGAGAAAACAGAAAGCGGTCGCCGCGGCCACCGCCGAGACCGCGAAACCGTACTCGCGCCAAAAGGGCGGAGAGACCGCCGGATCCTGAGCCGGAACGCCTATCGTCTTATCCATGGGAAAGCGACGCCAGGGCTTCTTTCCGCGGGCGGGACAAAGATTTGATGGCGGCTTCCCGGACGAGGGCGCCGGAGCGGGTGAAACCGGCCTTCTTCCAAACCAAAGCGACGGGACGGTGGGAGCGCGTATAGGCGGCGCCTTTCCCCGCGTTGTGCTTCACGAGACGACCGGAAACGTCCTTGGCGATGCCTGTGTACAAGGAACCGTCCCCGCAACGAAGCATGTAAACGCTCCACTCGCGCTTTCTTTCCTTTTTCATGCCCTGGACCGGTTTGAGGCCCTCAAGATTCCTGCACCGGACGTCGGAGTTCTTTGATTTGCGATTGGTGGTGTTTGTCTTGAAGCATTTTGTGTTTGGCCCGACGGCTGCGACGACGTTTCTGGCGGCGAATCTTTTCAATTTCTTGTTCCCGCCGGCTGGCGGCTCCGAGGATTTTCTCTTCCAACTTTTCCGCCAAGCGGCGGCGCGCCAGGAACCGGTTCATGGCCTGGGACCGTTCCTCCTGGCAGCGCACCATGATCCCGGAGGGCCGGTGGACCAGGATCACACAAGTGGACAGCTTGTTGACGTTTTGTCCCCCCGGTCCGCCTGACCGCACGAACCGTTCCTCCAAATCCTGCTCCCGGAGTCCCGTTTTGAGCATCCTCGATTCCAGGTCCTTCATGGTGTTCGGATTTACGGGAAAGTCGGGCATAAGGCCTTTATCTTATTAGGTCGATCACCAAAAGGCAATGTAACCCACAACACTTTTTGGGTTCTAATTTGTCAAAGAGAAAGAGGGATATGGTTTTGACGCTCGAACATTCCACCGTCGAAATCGTAAAACAGTCAGGGGGGACCTCATGTATAAAAAACTCATGACGTTGTCGTTGGTGGTGTTATTCATGGACCCTTCATCGCTTTTGGCCGCCACGGTATATTTAAAAGATGGGAGTCAGGTACAAGGAACCATCGTGGGCGCCACCGCCATGGACGTGCAAGTTCAGACGTCCAACGGTTCCGTCCGCCTGGACGCGACTCACATCGATCACATTGATTATTCCGACACCCCGGCGGCGCCGTCCGCTCCTCCTTCCGTTCGGTCCCAACCGGCGCAGGCTCCATCCCAAGTCGAACAGCCGCCTTCGCCTTATCCCTATTACCGGCGTCGTAGGTGGGAAAGCGAACCCCCGTTGGGAATGTCGGCGGATCTCCCGGAGGTGTTCTCGATCAATTTCGGTTTGGTTTCCCCCACGAGCCGGATCAGTCCGGACCAAACCGGCGGATCTTCCGTATCCAATGGGGCTGGCGGAGCGTTGATCGGCTTGCAGTATCTGCATCGTTTTGGTCCCCACATTCAGGCCGGACTGGACGTGAACTATTTTGACCGAAGCTCCTTGACGACAGAAGACTTGGTGCCCTTCGCCCGCTCCGATATTTCGGGGGATACGTTCATGCCCCTAGCGGTGGTTAAATTCTCCGGGGGATCGGAATCGAGTTTCGCGCGGCCTTACGTGTTGGCCGGGGTGGGACCTGCCTACAGCACGCTGACGATCGATACCCGGCCGCTTTTCGGATATTCATGGAATGACACCGACACCGACGAATCTCGTCGGCTGGTGGATGGAGCGAAGTGGGGCGTTGGTTCCCGACTTGCCCTCGGGGTGGATTTTCATCCAGGGGCCCCGTTCGTATCGGGACTTGAAATCGGATGGTTGGGAGCGTCCACCAAGAATTTCGCAGGGACGACGAACGGGCAATTGGTGGGTCTTAACAAGGCGACGGGATCCCTGGGCGAGTTGAGCTTGGCCTTCCATTGGGGATGGAGGTTCAATTGAAACGATACGGATGGATCAGCGTTTTCTTGGCCGCGGTGATCGTTATCGAAGGTTCGCCGGGCAACGCCATGGGCATCGGACGTTCGGGTGGAGGATCCGGCGGCGGCAGCGTCTCGCGTGGCTCCGGAATCTCTCGGTCCGGCACTTCCGGCGGCGGCGGGGGTGGTTATATCCGTCGCGGGCCCGGCGGATTTTCCGGTTCAGGTTGGAGAGGACGGGGATATGGCTATGGAAGGCCGCTGCTTTTCCAAGACCGTTGGTGGTGGTATGACCCGGCGTTCGCCCGATGGGATTATTGGTGGGATGGTTTCTGGTGGTGGTGGCCGTCGCCGGGCGTCGTTTACGTCTATATGAACGGAGAGTACCAACCGTATCAGGGGCCGGCCGAAGGTTCTCCTCCGCCACCCCCTTCTTCCCAAACGGCTCACGCCGCCCCCTCTACGCCCGCCGCTTCGGCGCCGGTCCCGGCGGCAGCACCAGGTAAATCCTGGTCGAGTCCGGACGGCAAGCGGATGGTCCAGGTAATCGGTTCCCGGGAGGAGGCATTTTTGTACGACACCTCGGGTTCCGGCCCCGCTTACATGCGGTATCTGACCGACAAGGTCGTCGACGTTCAGTTTTCAGGGGGATCGAAAGGAACTTCTCTCCAAATTCGCCTCAAACGAAAGGATGGTTCATATTTTTCCGGGAGCTGGTGATTTAAATTGGCGTCACATTATTGAATTAATTTTCCTCAGTAAACGGGAACCGGGACTTGCCGAAGTTGGCGGCATTGATTAGATTGTATGCATGGATGAAAAAATGGAGTCCCCCCTCTCCGATTGT
>PMLF01000072.1 GCA_003158755.1 Elusimicrobiota bacterium
CCGGCTCCTTTCCGACGAAAAGGACATGGAGATCTCGCGGCTGAAGCTGGAAGCCCTCATGAACCTTTCCGAGCCCCTGCCGGACCAGATCCCTGACCCATCCGAAACGTTCGACCCCAAGAACCTCATCGACCTGAACGTGCCGGTGGAGTCGTTCGTGGATCAGGCTTTCAAAACCCGGCCGGAGATGCTGAACTTCGATTACAGCGCCGCGGCCGGGGACTACGGCGAAAAGGCCGCCAAGGCGGACGGGCGCCTCCACATCGACGCGTCGGGCTTTTACGGCAGGGCCGGCGGCGCTTTCAAGGACGACCCCAACAATCCCTTCATGTACCGGAAAAGTTGGAACGCCGGTGTCGAGGCGAGCATGTTCTTCCTGGGGAATTCCGTCAAGGGGACCGGCACCAAGGATCGGACGGCGCCCGACTACGGCGAACTGACCGCCACGGCGACCTCCGGTTTCACCGCTTCCATGGGGCTCCTCGACGGGTTCAAGCTCATCGGCGATGCCCGGCAGGCCTCCATCAACCGGGAGAAGGCGTTCTACGACCGGGAACAGGGGCGCCGCAACATTGAAGTGGAGGTCCGCGAGGCGTATTACAACATCCAAAAGGCCAAGATCCAAATCCGGGGCGCGGAGCAGGAACTGGAATTTCGCCGCAAGGAACTCGGTATTTCCCGCCAGAAGGAACGGATGAACCTGATCGAGCCGTCCCAGTCCATGCAGGCCGAGGTCGCCTACGGCGACGCCGTGAACTCCTGGGAGGAAGCCGTCTCGTTCTACAAAGTGTCCCTGGCTTCCCTGGAAAAGGCGGTCGGGATGCCGATCGATTCCATCGCCGGAATAAAATGAGCCTAGCTTCCCTCTGCGTCCGTCGGCCGGTCATGGCGACGATGTTCTACCTGGGGGTGTCCCTCCTGGGGGCCATCTCCTGGGTCATGACGCCCCGGGAACTTTTCCCGTCCGTTTCCTTTCCCCAGCTCCTCGTCATCACCCGTTACGGCAACGCCGCCCCGGAGGAGATCGAAAACCTCATCACCAAGGTCATCGAGGAGTCCGTCGGTACGGTCCCCAACCTCAAGCGGGTCCGCTCCCTGTCGAAAGAAGGCGTGTCGCTGGTCACCCTGGAGTTCAATTGGGGCGCGGAGATGGGGTTCGCGCACCTGGCGGCCCGCGAAAAGATCGACCAGATCAAGGACCGCCTGCCGTCGGAGGCCGAAGAGCCCATCATCAACCGCATCAACCCCTTCGCCCAGCCCATGATGATCTACTCCATATCGGGGGACGTCCAGGGGGACAAGGGCATGGCCCGCCTGACGGAAGTGACCAAGAAGGTCGTCAAGCAGCGCCTGGAGAAGGTGACGGGGGTGGCCTCGGCCAACATCTCGGGCGGCTTGGAGCGCCAGATCGAAGTGCTGGTGGACCGCGGGCGGATGGACGCTTCCAACATCTCCCTCTCCCAGATCGTGGACTCCCTGAAAGACACGAACCTCAACTATCCCGGCGGGACCGTGCAGGGGAAGTTCTACGAGTATCTCCTCCGCACCATGGGCGAGTTCAAGAACATCGGCGAGATCGGGAAGACTATCGTCAAGGTGGACAAGCCCAAGGAGGAGGGCCAGCCCGACCAGGACACCCGCCGCCACGCCCGCCACGTGGGTGAGGTCTCCACCGAACGGCTCATCAGCCTCGAAACCATGGCGGAGACCATCGACGGGTTCAAGGCCCGGACGTCCTTCTCCCGCCACAACGGCCGCGACAACATCTCCGTCGCCATCCAGAAACAGGCCGACGGGAACGTCCTGACCACGGCCGAGCACGTGCGGGAGGCCGTGAAGGAGTTGGAGCCCCAACTCCCCAAGGGCATGAGGATGGACCTGGTTTACGACGAGTCCGAGTTCATCGCGGGAGCCATCGACGGATTGGTCTCGGACGGCATCATGGGGGCCATCCTGGCGTTCCTGGTCCTGATCAACTTTCTTCGGAACTTCCGCACCTCGACCATCGCCACGCTCACGATCCCCCTCTCGACGTTGGTGACGTTCATCTTCATGTTCTTCGGCCACGTGTCCACCAACATGCTGTCCCTGGCCGGCATCGGCCTGGCCATCGGCAGCCTCGTGGACAACGCCATCGTCTGCATGGAAAACATCACCCGGCACAAGGAGGAGGAGGGGAAGGATGACGTTTCCGCCGCGATCGACGGGACCAACGAAGTGGCCATGCCCATGTTCAGCTCCGCCATCACGAACGTGGCGGTGTTCATGCCGCTTTGCTTCGCCAAGGGCGTCGCGCAAAAGCTTTTCACGGACCTCTTCATCACCAACACCGCCGCCACGATGGCCTCCTGGTTCATCGCGCTCACTCTCATCCCCCAGCTCGTCAGCACAGACTTCTCGTTCCTCTCCCCGTTTGTCGCGAAATTCCGGGGGCTGTTCCATCTTTTGCCGAAGGTGTTGCCGTCCAACTCCGTTTCCGAGGGGGTTCCCGCCCCGGAGGCGAAGCGATATCCCCCCGTTATTCAGAAGACTCTGAATGTCCTCAAGAAGGTCGTCGGGGGGATCCCCGACGAAACCCACCACAAGATGAAGGAAACCTACCAAAGGATTTTGCTGTGGGTCATCTACAATCCCAAAAAGACCATCGTGTACTTGATCCTCGCTTTTTTCGCCTCCTTCGGGCTCCTGGCGACCCAAGACAAGGTGTTCATGCCCCAGTTCGACCAGGGCCAATTCCTGCTAAAGATTCAGATGCCCGTGGGGACCCGACTGGAGGTCACCGACCGCGTCATGACGAAAGTCGAGCGGGTGATCGGGGGCATCAAGGGGATCAAGGACGTGACGGTGAGCGTGGGCTCCAACAACAGCGAATCCGTCGACGCCTTGGGACAGCACCAGGCCCAGGCCATCATCGCTTTGGACCGGAAGATCATCTCCACCGACGACGTCATCGCCGCGTTGAAGCGAGCCTTGGAGCGGGAGGACCTGGAAGGGGCGGAGGTCCAATACATTCTGCAGGGCAGCGTCTTGGCGTCCGCTTTCGAGACCTCCTCCCCCGTCGTGATCGAGGTCAAGGGGCCGGACCTCGTCACCCTGAAGAAGATGTCCGAGGACCTCATGAAGGATGTCGCCAAAGTCCAAGGCGTCTACGGCTTGAAGAGCAGTATGGCGCTCCCGTCCGCCGAGACCCGGGTGGACGTGGACAAGGTCCGCGCCTCCGGTTACGGGCTTTCCGTGGCCGAGATCGCCCGCACAGCCTTGATCGGCGTGAAAGGGTTCGTGGCCACCACGTTCAAGGAGGCCGGCGCGGAGGTGGACGTCCGGGTCCAATTGCGCGAATCGGACCGGGCGGACACCTCCTCCATCAGCCGCTTGGTCGTCCGCACCCAATCTGGGGTCATGGTGCCCCTCTCCGACATCGCCACGATCCACAACTCCCAGGGGCCCAGCGAGATCAAGCACCTGGACCAGCAGCGGTCCGTGGTGGTGACGGCCAACATCCTGAAGCGGAGCACCAGCGACGTCTTGAAGGACGTCGCGGAGACGATGGCCGCCTTCCCTCACGTGGCCGACTACAACATGGTCCTTTCCGGCGAGAGCCAGCAGATCAAGGAATCTTTCGGCGGGCTGGCGATCGCGAGCGTCATGGGCGTCGTGCTCAACTACATGATCATGGCCGCCGAGTTCGAGGACTTCTGGCACCCCCTCATGGTCCTCGCGACGATCCCCCTGGGCGTGATCGGTGTTTCTTTAAGCCTCTTCTTCACCCGCACTCCGTTGAGCGCCCCGGTCATCCTGGGCTTCATCATGCTGGGCGGAATGGTGGTTAACAACGGCATCGTGCTCATCGACTTCATGAACGTCCGCCGCCGGGGAGGGGCTCCCCTGTGGGACTCCGTCCTTTATGCTTCCACCACCCGCTTCCGGCCCATCATCATGTCCAACCTCACCTCGGTCTTGGGCGTATTACCCATGGCCCTGGGCCTCTCCGAGGGTTCGGAGTTAACGGCTCCCATGGCCGTGGTGTCCGTGGGCGGCTTGACCGTTTCGGCCATGCTGACCTTGGTGTTGATCCCGATGATCTATTACTACTGGGAAGCCTGGCTGGAGACCCGGCGCGGCGTGGTCCCGGCGGCGGACCTCCTCCCGGAGGAGCCGCCGTCCTGATCGGCGGTTTGTTCCCATGAGCCTTCCCCGCGCGACCCTGAACCGCCCCATCACCACCATCATGATTTACTCGGCTTTTTGCCTCCTGGGAGTGTTTGCGCTCTTTCAACTGCCGGTGGACCTGATGCCCTCGGCCGGGGCGCCCTCCCTAACCGTTTTCGTCGGCATTCGCGGCGGCCTTCCGCCGGAAGACATCGAAAGCTTGGTCACCAAAGTGGTGGAAGAGGCGGAGGCCACCACCCAGCACCTTCGCAGCATGATGTCCGTCTCCCGCAAGGACCGGGCCGTCACCACCCTCACCTTCGAACCCGGCACCGACGTCGCCTTCTGCGCCCTCGAAGTCCAGGAGCGGCTGGCCAAGATCAAGAACAAGCTGCCCAAGGACATCGAGAAGCCCATCGTCGCCCACTACTCCGAAAACGATTACCCCGTCATCATCCTTTCCCTCACGTCCGATAAGAAGACCCCCGAGCAATTGCGGGAGATCGTCGACAACGTGCTCAAACCCCGCCTCTCCCGCGTGACCGGAGTGGCCAACATCGAGGTGGGCGGCGGCCGCGAGCGGAAGATCCTGATTGAGCTGGACCAGCACCGCCTCGAGGGATATGGTCTGAACATCCGGGAGATCACCGGCAAGATCGGCTCCAACAACCTGAACCTCCAGACGGGGAAGACCGAGAACGAGCGCAACACCCTGCAGCTCCGCACCATGGGCCTCTACAACACCATCGACGACATCAAGAAGCTCAACATCGCGGTCACCAAGGAGGGGTCCCGGATCAACCTGGAGGACATCGCCACGGTCCGGGACTTCTACATGGACGAGGAAAGCAAGGCGCGGCTGAACGGCAAGCCCACGGTCTCCGTGTACGTCCAAAAGGACAGTACCGGAAACACCATCCGCGTGGCCAAGCGGGTGCGGGCGGCGGTCGAGGAGTTCAAGAAGACCATGCCCCCGGGGATCGACCTGATGACGGTCTCGGATCAGTCCATCTTCATCCAGGACGCCATCGATAAGGTCATGGAGAACCTGACGTTCGGCGCCCTGCTCACGTGGTTTGTCATCTTCCTGTTCGTCAAGGAATGGAAACACACGTCCGTGATCTTCGCCGCCGCGCCCATCACCCTCTTGATCACCTTGGCTTTCATGTACGCCTGCCACATCGCGCTGAACGTGATGACCTTATCGGCCCTGGCCCTGGCCACCGGCATGGTCGTGGACAACGCCGCCGTGGCTCTGCAGAACATTTTGCGTCGGAAACGGATCATGCTGGCCAAGGATCCCAACGCGGACATGGGCCAGGCTTCCGTCGAAGGCGTGGAAGAGCTGGAGATGTCCCTCGCCGCCGCCACGATCACCATCGTCGTGGTGTTCCTGCCCATCGTGTTCATCAACCAGCAGGTGAAGATCCTCTATTCGGGGCTGGCGTTCACCATCACGTTTTCGATGATCGTGTCGCTCCTGGTGGCGCTCACCGTTGTCCCCCTGATGGCGTCCCGCCTGCCTTTGCCCGCCCATAAAGGGTATCTCCCTCCGGAGCTCAAGGCGTGGATCCAGGGTTGGTCGGTGTACGTTTGGTACTCCGTCCCCTGGCCCGGGTTCTTGGTGCGGCGGTTCCCTAAATTCCTCATTTACGGGTATGAGGCGCCTCCTCCGTCGATGGAAACGGCACCTCGCGTGCCTCCCGGGAAAGTGAAACGGTTTTTCCTCCAGGCCGGATCGTGGTTCGTCGCGGGTTGGGATATATTGAAAGAGGCCACCGCCGGTCTGCGCGCCCATCCACGGCGGACCTTTGTCCATTGGTGCGCCCAGTCCGTCCGGAAGCAGTTCTACATTTCGGCGGGCCTGATCGCGGCCACGGCTCTGACGGTCTTCATCTACATCCGGCTCCTGCCGAAGGACTTCCTGGGGAGCACCGAGCAGAACGAGTTCGTGATCTTCGTCGAACTGCCGGCGGGAGCCAAGCTGGAAATCTCCGATCAAATCGTCGGCGCCGTGGAGAAGATCCTCCAGGATACTCCCGACATCGCGAAAGTGGTTAAGACCGCCGCCGCCCGGGTGGAGGGCTGGTCCTCCAAGATCTACGTGACGCTGGCTCCCCGGTCCGAACGGTCCCGGACCATCCCCCAGATCATCGCCGACATCCGTCCGAAAATAACGGACATCGGTTCCCAGTACGACGCCTTCATCTACTTCTCGGAGCCCGAAGCCTCCAAGGAGTTCTTGATCGACGTCTTCGGCCTGGACTATGACAAGCTCCGGGATCTGGCCAGCGCCATCGCCCAGAAGCTCCAGGAGGTGAAGGGCTTGACCGACATCAAGTTGCGCTACAAGCCCGGCCGGCCCGAAGTCCAGATCAACGTGGACAAGGAAAAGGCAGCCCTCTTCGGGTTCACCGTCAAGGACATCGCCGAGACCCTCCACAACCAAATCCGGGGCATGCGGGCGACGTATTTCTACACGGAGAACATGCAGATCGAGTCCATCATCCGGTTGGAGGAGAAATACCGCAAGACACTGGAGGNNAAGGACGTCCACGCTCTGACCCTTCCCGGGGCGGAGGGGAGCATGGTCCCCATCGAGCAGGTGGCGACCTTCGGCTACGCCCTCACCCCCAGCGAGATCTGGCGGCGGGACAAGCAGCGGATGATCCAGGTGAGCTCCAACCGGGAGCACCTGCCCCTTTCCGAAGCGGCGAAGAAGGCCATCGGGGCTTTGAAGAGCCTAAACGTGCCGGAGGGATATTACTTTCAGGTGGGCGGCGATTACGTGGATATGGTGCAGAACGAGAAGGAATTCCAGTTTGCCTTCTTCATCATGGCGGGGCTCGTGTTCATCGTGTTGGCCAGCATGTTCGAGTCCACGATCCAGGCGTCGCTGGTCATGGCCACGATCCCCATGGCCTTCATCGGCAGCATCCCTCTCCTCTACTTCACCAAAACTTCCGCCACGATGGGGGTATACATCGGCATGATCATGATGGGAGGGACGGTGGCGCGGGACGCCATCATCCTGGTGGAGAAGATTAACCATGGCCGCGAGGTGGAGGGTCGGACCTTGAAGCGGGCGGTCCTGGAAGCGAGCCTCATCCGTCTGGCGCCCATCCTCAGCACATCGCTCACCATTATCTTGGACTTGCTGCCGATGGTGGCATACAAGAGCGAGTCGGCCCAGCTTTGGGCGCCCCTGGCGTTGACGGTGATCGGGGGCATGACGGCGTCCACCTTCCTGACCCTCTTCATCGTTCCGTCGCTCTATTATTACGTCGAGCACTACCGCGAGCGGTTCAGGATTAAGTTCTACGGGGTCTGAAAACCCGCTCACCCTGGGCTCGCCGGGTGTGTCGGGCATTGTTTATACAGGGGGAGTCAGTTGTGAAATGGACGGGATTTTCCTCCCCNNGAAAGACCCTCTGAACGCTTACAACTTTTTGGGTTAATCGAACAATCCCAACTTTCGGTTCCGGCCCTTCGTAGGGGCGGGTCTCAGACCCGCCCCCAACAAAATGGCGTCCGTCGGGACCGACTTTATTATTTATTGGGAGCGCGTTTCGGGGGGGTAGGCGTTTGTTGCTGCCGCCGTTGGTTTTCGGCGTTCATGCGGTTGATTCTCTGGATATCCTTGAGGGTTTGCATGGTGTGCTGCAAATTTTCGTCGGGGGAAACGGGACGCGGAGGCATGACTGGGGCGTTCATCGGGTTAGTGGAATTCCCCATGCGATTCGCGGGTGTTCCCAGGGGATTGCGTTGATTATTCAAAACGCGGATCATCCGCTTCTCCGCTCGAGAGGCGAAATAGACCGTAAAAGAAATTCCCAGAGCCAGGATGACGAAAACAATCAACCAAACATATTGTTTTCGCATCCTGGCTCCGGGAAGGGAAAGAGGCAACGGCGTTTACTCTTTCCGGGTGTTGACCTCAACCTGCGCCAACAGGCCCATGATTGCCGCGATCGTATAGAAGAATACGAGGTAGAAGAAACCGAGGACCAAGGCGAGGATGGAAGTCGCCCGGGGCGCTTCCGGCGTGCCGCCGCCGATGAGAATGATGAAGAAGAAAACAACGCCGAGGGCCGCCGCGAGCCAAGCGAACACCTTGAAGATCAGAATGAGCTTCGCGATGATCCAATCGGAGTCTCTCCAGTCCGTCTTTGCAATGTCTTTCATGTTTGTCATCCTCCATTAATGTCGGGCCTGCGGGGGGCCCGATCAGCCCGCCCTCGTCCGAAGAACCAGCCAAAATTAACTACCTAAGAAATTTAACTTAAACCCTCCCCACTGTCAAGGCTTTCGCGGATTCTCGTATAATATACCCCTATGAAACCGGCCGCCGTCGTCCTGTTCCACAATTCCGAAAAGCCCGTCGCCCGCAAGGCCCAGCCTATTCTCCGCCAGTGGTTCGCAAAACGAGGGGTTCGCGTTCTGCCGCCTTCCCGCATTGCCGATGCCCAGGCGGCCGTCGCCTTGGGCGGCGATGGGACTCTGCTCTCCGCCGCCCGCTGCGCCGCGCCCGCCGGGGTGCCTGTGCTGGGGGTCAATTTAGGGCGCCTTGGGTTCTTGGCCGCCACGGACCTCAAGGGCATCGAACGGATACTGGAATCATTCCTGGCCGGTAAGCTTCCTATTTCTCAGCGCCTCATGTTGGAAGCCGTCCTTCCCGGCGGAAAGACTCAACTGGCATTGAACGACGTCGTGATCCGGTCCAGGAGCACGGTCCGGGTGATCACGCTCGCCGCCCGCGTGGACGGCGAATACTTGGGAACTTTCGTCGGCGACGGACTGATCGTCGCCACGCCCACCGGCTCCACCGCCTACTCCTTGGCCGCCTCGGGTCCCATCGTTCAGCCGGAAATGGACCTCCTCCTTTTGACTCCCGTTTGCTCCCACAGCCTGACCCAGCGGCCCGTCGTCCTGGCTCCCGAAAGCGTCCTGGAGATTTCCCTCGATTCCCAGGATCGGAAGGAAGAGGGGCTCTTGTCCCTGGACGGCCAAAGCACCTTTCCCTTGAAGACCGGAGATAAGGTGGTCATTCGCAAGGCCCAGGTGCGGTTCCATATATACAGCGATCCCCGCCGGCATTATTTTTCCATCCTCCGGGAGAAAATGAAGTGGGGGGAACGGTAGTGCTGCTTTCCCTGTCCATTAAAAACTTGGCCCTGATCGAGGACGCTTCCCTCGAATTTTCCGAGGGGTTGAACGTCTTAACGGGCGAGACGGGGGCGGGCAAGACCATCGTCCTGGAAGCCCTGGGACTGCTACTCGGAGACCGGGCCCGCCCGGAAATGACGCGCCAAGGGTGTCCGCGGTTGTCGGTGACCGGGACCTTTCGGCTTTCTCCGCGATTGAAAAAAGCCCTGGACGACCTCGGTTTGGGAACGTCCCAAGACGAAGTCCTGGTGCGGCGGGAAGCGGATCCCGCGGGCAAGTCCAAAGCGTTCGTGAACGACGAGCCGGTGAGCGCGGCGACCTTGGCCAAAATCGGTGACCTGCTGGTGCAGACCCACGGCCAGCACGAGCACCAGGCGCTGACCAAAGTCGCGGAACAGCGGGAGTTGTTGGACGCTTTCGGGAAATTGGAAAAAGAGCGGGAATCCGTCGCCCTAGCGTTCGGTGTTTGGAAGGCCCTGGTGGAGGAGCGGGAAGCGTTGAAGCTTTCCGAGCAGGAACGGGCCCAGCGGATCGATCTTTACAAGTACCAAAAGGAAGAACTGTTCGCGGCCAACCCCAAGCCGGGCGAAGACGAAGAGCTGGATCTTCGACTCCCCGCCCTGAAGAACGCCGAGAAACTGCGCCTGGCCGGTGACGAAGGCCGGGACCTTCTCTCTTCCGGAGATAGCGCCGCCCTGGACCGTCTTCATAGGGCGGTGAAGACCTTTGAAACCCTGCAAGCTCTCGGCGCCGATTTGGGCGAGGCGTCGGAACTCCTCCAGGCGGCGGTGGTGAACGCCGAGGAGTCCTCGGCGCGACTGGAAACCTTTTTGGATAAGGTGGATACGGACCCTCGAAAACTGGACGAGACCCTCGGGCGGATGGACCTTTTGGCCCGGCTCAAAAAAAAGTACGGTCCCACTCTCGAAGACGTGATCGCCCATCGGTCCAAAGTGGAGGCGGAATTGGACCGCCTGGGGAACCTGGAGGGGAAAAGCCAGGATATCGACCGGCGCCTGGCCGAGGCGGAAAGCGTTTTGACGAAGGAGTCCGCCGCTTTGACCGCCGGGCGCAAAGCCGCCGCCAAGAAGCTGTCCTCCTCCGTAGAAAAAGAATTTAAAGAAGTGGGCTTGCCCCACGCGGCCTTCGAGGTTTCCGTGGCCGCACCGGACGGCGGCGGGCCGGGCTATTCCGCCCACGGCGCCGACGATGTCCGATTTTTGTTCGCCCCCAACCCCGGAGAAGGAAAAAACCCTCTCGCCGACATCGCTTCCGGCGGCGAGCTCTCCCGCGTCATGCTGGCGATCAAGTCCGTCCAAGCCCGGACCGACGCCGCGCCTGTCCTCGTGTTCGACGAAATTGACGCCGGCGTGGGGGGCGCCGTGGGCGGCGCCCTGGGGCGGAAGCTGGCGAAGTTGGGGAAGACGTCCCAAGTCCTCTGCGTCACCCACCTGGCCACTATCGCCGCCTGCGCCCGGTCCCATTTTTTAGTTGAAAAAGAGATCGGCAAAGGCCGTACGCGCACCACCCTGCGTCCCCTGGCGGAAGAGGAGCGCGTGGCCGAGATCGCCCGCCTCTTCGGCGTCGCCGAAGGCGGAGAAAAAGAAGCCGCCGCCGGCCTCAAACACGCCCGAGAGCTCCTCGCCGCGTCGCAACAGTAGACGTTTGTTCGATTGAAACTTCACAAAAGGACCCTCCCATGACCGTTAAATACCTCCTCGATGAAAAAGAAATGCCCAAGCAGTGGTACAACCTGGCGGCGGACCTGCCGTCCAAGCCCCTTCCGCCCCTGGGTCCCGACGGCAAACCCATTTCCGCCCAGGCCCTGGCCCCGGTGTTCCCCATGAACATCATTGAACAAGAAGTGTCGAGCGAGCGGTGGATCGACATCCCGCCCGAGGTGGGGGAGATGCTTTCCCGCTGGCGCCCGACCCCCCTCCGCCGGGCGGTGTTCCTGGAAAGGGCTCTCGGCACTCCGGCCAAGATCTTCTATAAAGATGAAAGCGTTTCTCCGGCCGGAAGCCACAAGCCGAATACCGCCGTGGCCCAGGCCTATTACAACAAGGTTTTCGGCATCAAGCACCTCACCACGGAGACCGGAGCCGGCCAGTGGGGCAGCGCGCTCTCTTTCGCGTGCTCCCTGGTGGGCCTGGAGTGCAAAGTGTTCATGGTGCGCGTCTCTTTCGAGCAAAAGCCTTACCGGAAGTTCTTGATGGAAGCTTGGGGCGGCAAGTGCATCCCGAGCCCGTCCAAGGAAACCAACTTCGGCCGCCGGATCCTGGCCGAGATGCCGGACACCCCCGGAAGCCTCGGGATCGCCATCTCCGAAGCCATTGAAGCCGCGGTATCGGACGCCTCCGGGAAGACCCGCTATTCCCTGGGTTCGGTCCTCAACCACGTTATGCTTCACCAAACGGTGATCGGCCTGGAAGCCCAAAAGCAGATGGCGGCGGCGGGGGAGTCCCCGGACGTCGTCATCGGCTGCGTCGGCGGGGGCAGCAACTTCGCCGGGCTTTCCTTCCCATTCATCCGGGAAAAGATCCACGGTAAGAAGATCGACGTCATCGCTGTGGAGCCGTCCTCCTGCCCCACCCTCACGAAGGCGCCTTTCGGCTACGACCACGGGGACACGGCCAAGATGACGCCGCTCCTGGCCATGCACTCCCTGGGGCACGCCTTCGTCCCGACCGCCATCCACGCGGGGGGGCTCCGATACCACGGCATGGCTCCTCTCGTCTCCCAGGCGGTGGAGGACGGTTTGGCCCGCGCCGAGGCCATCCCCCAGCTCGAATGCTTCGAGGCCGCCATCCTCTTCGCCCGGACGGAGGGCATTTTGCCCGCGCCGGAAACCAGCCACGCCATCGCCTCCGCCGTGCGCGCCGCCAAACGGGCCAAGGCGGAAGGCAAGTCCAAGGTCATCCTCTTCAACCTGAGCGGCCACGGGTTCCTGGACCTCTCCGGCTACGACAAATACCTCTCCGGAAAGCTCATCGATCACGAGATGACGGACGCGGAGGTGGAGGTTTCCCGGGAATGTCTCTCCGGGTTCCCCAACCCCGCGGACGTGCGAAAAAGCCTGTAAAGGCGTCGAAGGTGTGGTAAAATAGGGGCCCCCCTGAACCACCTTCCAATTTTCGAGGAGAAAAAATGGACCTTCGCTTCCTTCAAGAATCCGGATCGCAGACCTTCACCGGCAACGAGCTGATCCTTAAAGGGGCCCTGGAGGCCGGAACGGCCCTGATCACGGGCTATCCCGGTTCACCCGTGGCCGACGTGTTCGATGCGGTGGGGCGAATTTCCGAGCACCTGGACAAGGTCGGCGTCGTGGCCCAGATCGCCAACAACGAGGGGTTGGCCGCAGCGCGACTCAACGGCGCCCGGATCGTGGGCGTGCGGTCCATGATGATCGTGAAATCCGTCGGCATGCACGTGGCGGCGGACGGCCTCGCCATCGGGAACCTCGCCGAGACCCGCCGGCCCGAGGGCGGCGCCATGGTGATCGTGGGCGACGATCCCTGGAACGAGACGACCCAGATCCAATCCGATTCCCGCTTCCTCTCCCAGCACCTCCACATGCCCGTGGTCGAACCGGCCACTTTCCAGGAGGTCAAGGACTGGATCGACGACGCTTTTTTCCTGTCCGGCGCGTCGGACCTCTACGTCACCTATTTGCTCACCACCAACCAGGCCGACGGAGGTGGCGTCATCACGTGCCGCCCCAACCGGCCCCTCGCCGTGAACGCCCGTCAACAAGCGGTCCTCTCTTCGGACGCCCTGCCGGTGTCGGACTTGGTCATGATCCCTCCCCACACGTCCCAGAAAGAAGCCACCATGGCGGATCGGATGCGGCGTCTCGTCGCGGCGTCGCGGGAACGGGGCCTCAACAAAATTATTTGGCCGAAGACCGGGAGCGACCGCCTTCCCGTCGGCGTCATGGCCGCCGGCCTTTCCTATTGTTACCTGTCCCAAGCCCTGGAAGAGCTGGAATTGGAAGATGTGCCCCTCCTGAAATGGGGCGTCACCTATCCCTTGGACGAAGACCTCCTCTTGGACTTCGCCCGACGGGTGGACCACCTCGTGATCGTGGAAGAGAAGCGGGATTTCCTGGAAAGCCAAGTCGTCGCCGCCCTCCACCGCGCCGTACAGGCGGGCCGGTTGAGCCGGATGCCGGGCGTGTGGGGGAAACATTTTCCCAACGAGACGGACGGGTTCCCTTCCATCCGCGGCCTCAACACCGCCTTGGTGGAGGACCGTCTTGGGCCTCTCCTGAAAAGCCTGGGAGCGGCCAAGAACGTCCGCGTGCCCACCGCGCCCACGCCCCTGAACGCTCGCGTGCCGGTCCGCACTCCCACGTTCTGCCCGGGTTGTCCCCACCGGGATTCGGCCTCAAACTTGAAAAGTTTGAAGCGCGACCTGCGGGACCCCGTTTATATGAACCGCGTCCACGGCCGCGGGCCGGTGGACGTGATCTTCCACGGCGAATCCGGCTGCCATTCCATGCTCCAATTCGAGCCCTTCCTGGGCCTCATGCAGGACTACTCCGGCATGGGCCTGGGCGGCGGCACGGGGGCCGGCATGGACCCGTTTATCGAAAACAAGCAGGTGGTCTTCGTCGGGGATTCGACCTTCTTCCATTCCGGCGTCATCGCCGTGTCGGACTCCTTGAAGAACAACCAGGACATCACCTACGTGATTTTGCAGAACGGCACCACGGCCATGACGGGCCACCAGCCCACGCCCGGCGGCGACGAGGACGTCATGGGTCACGCCACCTACGCCCAGGACATCGAGACTCTGCTCAAGGGGTTCACCCGCTGGGCCGCGCCGGTCGTCCGCATGAACCCCGAAGACCCCGGATACCGGGCGTTCCTGGAAGAAACCGTGCTGAAGCCCGGAGTCAAGATCGTCATCGCCGACAAGGAATGCGGCATCACCCACCACCGACGACTCCGCCGGGAACGCAAAAAGATCCTGCGTGAGAAGGGATTCCTGCCCTTGGAGCGGGTGATCAACATCACCCCCGAAGTTTGCGAGGATTGCCGACGGTGCGTGGAAGCCACGGGGTGCCCGGGGTTGACCATCGAGGACACCGCCTACGGTCCGAAGATCGCCACGGAGATTTCCCACTGCGTGGCGGACGGCGCCTGCACGAGGGGAAAGGTCTGCCCCTCGTTTGAAGAGATCACCCTCCGCCGACGGGCGCCCATGGCCCCGCGAGCCCTTCCGCCCGAAGTGGTCATTCCGGCGATCGTGCCTCCGGCTTTCGACGGGTTCTGGTGCGCGTATACCGCCGGCGTGGGCGGCATGGGTTCCGGCGTGGTGACGGCCATCCTGGCTCAGGCGGGACTCCGGCAGGGATACCGCGTGCTCTTCGCCGACAAGAAGGGCTTGGCCATCCGCAATGGAGGGGTTTACGGCCACGTAGTTTTCACCTCAAACGACCGGCCCCGCGCTCCTTTGGTGCCTTACGGCCGGGCGGATCTGCTGTTGGGGTTGGACCTGTTGGAGGCGGCCCGGGCTTTGGACGCCAACGGCAATCAGCGCGCGGCTTCTTCCGGCCAGACGGCGGCGGTGGTGAACCTTCACAAGACGCCCACGGTGCGGATGTTGCTGGGCGAGGACGATCCCCGGCCCGAGGAATTGACGGACGCTCTCCGACGGGGAGTCAAGGCGGATAAGTCCCTGTTCCTGGATTTCGCCCGCACCTCGGAGACTTATTTCGGCAACGCTCTCTACGCCAACGTCATCATGCTCGGCGCGGCGTGGCAAAAAGGTTTGATCCCCTTGCAGTGGGAAAACCTATCGGAGGGCGTGCGGCGTTCGGTCCCTTCGGGGGACCTGGAGGAGAACTTGAAGGCCTTGGAGTTGGGCCGCCGCACGGCCGTGCGTCCGGAGCTGTTCGGTTTCCGCGCTCCCCGTCGGACGTTTCCGGAGATGGTGGAGGACAAGGCCGCCCTCCTCGTCCGGAACCGGCGGCTGATGGGCCGCCGCCTGGCCCGGGAATACCGCAAATTGATGGCGGAAGCCGTCCGTTGGATGGATCTGCCCGAGACCGACCGGACCAAGTTGGTCCAGTTCGTCTACGACCTGATAATCTTCGAAGGCGCCGCCTACGCCCGGCGTTATGTGGAACGGCTGTGGGCCGTTTACCGCCGGGACAGCGTCAAACGGGGCTACGCCGCCTTCCACGCGGTTTTGGACAACCTGGTGCGGATGATGCTGATCAAGGACGAGGTGTACGTGGCCCACTTATTGACGTCCGAAGAAAAATACCGCCGGGACCGGGAGCGCTACGGTCTTGATCCGGCGAAGGGGGACCGCGCGGATTACGTCCACCTCAACCGTCCCCGTTTCACGATCTTCGGCGAGGATTTTGAATTCGACTGGAAGAGCCGTCCCTGGCAATTGAAGATCATGAGGAACCTGCGCTTCCTGCGCCGGGTCATGCCGTCTTGGCACGTGGCCGAAAATGCCTTCCTCGGTTGGTACGAAGGGGTCGTGGACGGTTTCCAGCCTTTCTCCGACCAGGAAGTCTATAAGACGTACGTGGAACTGCTGCGCCTGCCGGAAATCGTGAAAGGCTACCGCGAGGTCCGCGCCCCGGGAATGGCGGAGGCGTACCACCGCGCCGCCGAGCTTCAGGCGAAGCTTCCCCCCCGGAAGGCCGACGCCGCCGTCCCGTCGGAAAAACCTCGAAAAGGTGGGAATCCATAGGCGATTTTTAAAATCCCGCTCACCCTAAGCTTGTCGAAGGGTGAGACGGTCGTCTTGGCGACTTTTCGTGCTTCGACAGGCTCAGCACGAGCGGTATCTTGTTATTGAAACTGCTTCTTGTAACTTGAATCGTCAGTCTTTTCCCGGTTCGGCGTTTCCTCGGCTTGGCGAGCGATCCGTCTCACCTGGGAGTTCCGGTCTTCCATGAACTTCCTCAGCGTTTCCCGGCCTAAAGGCGTCTTCACGTTGGCCAGCGCCAGGGCGGCGCGGACCCTCCTCATTTCCTCCTTGCGGCTTCGACCAAAGAAAGGTCGCGGTCGGCGCGTCAGCGCTTCCATTAACGGGGCCACGACGGCGTCGTCGGCGATCTTCCCCAGGGCCAGAAAAACTTCTTCCTCGACCGCCTCGTTTTCGCCGGGGAGCATTTTTGTCAGTGCGGTCGCTCCGTAGCGCGCCTCTCCCAAAACCCGAACGGTTTCACGCCGGACCGATTCCTCTTCATCCTCCAGAAAATCCGTCAGCGTTTCTCGTCCCTCGTCGAGACCGGATCGACCCAGAAGCCGGACGACGCGGATCCGCACCAATGGGTCGGGATGGAGCCCCAACCCTTTTAGGGAGGGCGCGAATGAGATGGATGGGAATTCCTCCGCGACGCTCAGGAGGTTGAGAATTTCGGGGCTGGAGAGGTCCGGCGACAACCGCGCCGCCAGCGCCTGGACGGCCGTTTCCCCCGACTCTTTGAGCGCCAG
Source organism: Elusimicrobiota bacterium (assembly GCA_003158755.1). Lineage (GTDB taxonomy): Bacteria > Elusimicrobiota > Elusimicrobia > FEN-1173 > FEN-1173 > FEN-1173. The sequence goes on from PMLF01000072.1 coordinate 16,779, forward strand.
GGCCGCGGATCGGCGGGCGCGCAGGTCCGGGGCGCGCCGGATCGCTTCGACGAGGCAGGGGGCCGCGGCGGCGCCCAGGGCGTTGACCACGTTCCGGGCGTCGACCGACCGGGCCGGGTCCGGCGACGCCATTTCCTCGGCCAGGACGTCCATCGTCCGTCGGGCGATATTTTCCAACGCGCGGGCCGCGGTCTCGCCGCGGACGGGCAGGAACGGATCGGACTCCTCTCGGTGGCGGCGGAGGAGGGTCACCGCTTCCAGGGCCTGGACTTCTTTGCCCTCCAGCAGGAACCGTTCCGCCGTCAATGAAAGGGTTTCGGCGATTTCCCCGTAGACTTCCCCGCTCCGTTCCGCGTCCGCCAAGCGGCGGATCGCCTCGTATAAGCGGTCTCCCAGCGTCGGGCGGCCGCTCCTCCAAAGGACCTCCAGGAGGTTCCTTCCGACGGCCACGGCGAGCCGCCGGAGGCGGGAGGATTCCTGGCTGAAGTTTTCCATGAATTTGACCAGAAGTTCTCTGGTCGCGTCGAAGAGGTTCGCGGCGCACAATCGGCCGAATACGGCGGGCAGGTCATTCCGCGCGCCGCCTTCCAGGAGCGCGGCGGCGGAATCCTCCATCATTCGCTCCACCCGGCATGCCAGGGCGTCTTCCTCCGGGAATCGTCGGACTCCTTCCGGGACGGACGGGATGAGCTTGTTTTTTAACAGTTCCTCGTAGATCGCCAAGGGAACTTTCCCCCGGGCGGGCGAAGCGAGGAGTTGGCCGAGGAAGTTTTTCAGTTGGTTCACCCGCTCGACGACCTCGAACTCCGAGGAGGCGTTCCGGCGGATAATTCCGTACCACTGCCCGGCCTCGCTGAAGACGCCCTGAAGTTTCTCCGCGGTCATCTTGTTCACGACGGCTTCGCGCAGGCCGGCCCCCTCCAAACCCCCGGGAAGGGGGTTCTCGAAGAGGTCGCGGAGGAGGTCCGCGGAGAGGGCGGCCAGCTTCTCGACGGCTCGGTTTTTCAGCGGTTCCCGCTCGGGCGGCGACGCCTGGTCGATTTCGGTGAACGCCTTTCGGAGCGAATCCATCAACCCCGTGAAGTCGGCCACGGTCTCAAAGAGGCCGTCGAGCTTCCTAGCCGCTTCGCCGCCGGCAAATTTTTCCTCGGCCGACCTTAGGCGGGCGGCGGGCGACGAACCTTCGGCGGAGACGGGGATATGGATCATGGGGTTTTCCTCCCCATAAGGATAGGCCAAAGACCGTCGGAGGGGAATACAACAAATTATCAACGGACGGGGCCGGTGGTATCGACCCAAAAATATTAGAGCGATTCCGGGCCAATTTGCCCTTGTGGGATTGAAAAAGAGGGGGTATAACCAATCAACGAACGTCCTCGCGCGGGAACCGGAGAGGATAGGGGTATGGCTATGGTGGAACCGGAGCCGGTGGTGCGGCCCCGGTATTTTTATGCCCGGGCGAGGATCGGTCGGGGAGCGGCGCATGGTCGACAAGTGGCGTTGGATTTTATCGGCGACGTTGGTGGTCATCGCCGCGGGGGGGCGGGGCTTTACCGCATCCAAAACCGCGACCTGAGGAGGGAAGTCGAGAACGATTTGTCCTCCGTCGTCCGATTGAAGGCCGAGCAGGTCGCGGCATGGCGTGAGACCCGCATGGCCGACGTGGTTTTCGTCTCCGAAAGCCCGCTTTTCCGCCGAACCGTCTCCCAATGGATGCAACGGCGCGGCCCGGCGGCGCCGCGGTCGATGTTGGCCCAATTCAAGTCCTTCGCCGCCCATTACGGGTATGAGGACGTGGTCTTGACCGATGCCCGGGGAAACGCCGTCCTGTCGATGGTCCCCGACGGTTTTTCCCAGCAAGCCGATGCGGACGCGGCGGCGGCGATCGTCCAACAAAAACCATTTTTGACCGACCTGCGCCTCGGCCCCCGCGGGGAGCGGCCTTTCCTGGAGGCCGTCGCGCCCCTGTTCGGAGAGGACGGCGGCCCTCCCTTCGCGGCCGTCGTCCTGAAATGCGAAGCCGACCGGACCCTCTACCCCCTTCTCAAATCCTGGCCCGTCCCCAGCGCGACGGCCGAAACCTATCTCGTCCGCCGGGACGGCGGGGACGCCCTTTTCCTGAGCGAACTCCGCGGCCAAAAAGAAGCGCCCCTGAAACTCCGAATCCCGTTGACCCAAAAATCGGCTCCCGCCGTCATGGCCGTCACAGGCACGCAAGGGGTCTCGAGGGGGACGGACTACCGCGGGGTCAGTGTCCTTTCGGCGCTTTTGCCCGTCCCGGGCTCCGATTGGTTCGTGGTGGGAAAGGTCGACGCGTCCGAGGCCTACGCCGATGGACGGAGGAATTCCGCGCTGCTGATCCTCCTACTCCTGGCCTTGGCGGGAGGGGCCCTGATCTTATTCGAAAGGTTGCGGGAGCGGGAGGGAAAAGCGCGCCTCTTGAAAATGATCGAGGCGGACCGGGCTCTGGGGGAAAGCCGGGCCGCCGTGACGGCCTTGCTGAACGCGCCCAACGATATGGCTTTCTTAATAGATCCGGAAGGGGTCTTGCTGGCGGCCAACGAAACCGTGGCCAAAAGGCTGGGGTTTGCCTCGGCCGCGGAGATGCGGGGGAAAAACGTCTACGATTATTTCCCTCCGGAGGTCGCCCGCCTCCGCAAAGTCTACAGGGATGAATGCCTCCGGTCGGGGAAACCCGTGCGCCACGAGGACGGGCGCGATGGCCAAAAGTACGAAATCAGCCTGTACCCGGTTTTCAACGAGGCCCGCGCGGTGACGCGGTTGGCGGTGTATGTGAGGGATATCACCGAAAAACAGCGGATGGAGGAGGCGCTCCAAAAGTCCGAGTCCCATTTCCGAACCCTCTTTGAGGCGTCCAGTGACTCGGTGATGTTGTTGGACGAAAAGGGGTTCTTCGACTGCAACCAGGCGACTCTTCGGATGTTCGGATGCCGGTCCAAGGAAGAATTGTGTTCCAAGGACCCTTTGAGCGTTTCCCCTCCCGTCCAGCCGGACGGGACGGCGTCCGCGGATTCGGCGCGGCGGCGCAACGAAGCGGCGATGGCGAACGGGTCGCACCGGTTTGAGTGGGAACACGTCCGCGTCGATAACGGCCAAGTATTCCTGGCGGAGGTTTTTCTGACCCGGATGAACTTGGA